>NZ_JBPULL010000004.1:0-90388 GCF_059802635.1 Haloferax sp. SDI50 | reverse complement strand
CGGGTCTTCCGCCAGTCGCTCTTGGTAGCCAACGTAGCGTTGAGTACCCGGTCAGCGTGCTTCTTGGCCCGCCGCCCCTTTCGAAGCCCACGGCGGATGCGCTTCGGTCGGAGCCGATAGTGCGGCCCGTTCAGGTGGTCAAACACGGACCCGATATCGTCGAGACGATGGTCAACCCGCTCTCGTTGTCGGTCGGAAGTCACGAGCGAAAGCGCCCGCATATTCACCGTGAACGTGTGCTGTGGCTCCTTCTCGTCGATAGCCTCGACTCGCTCCCGCCCACCGATGTCGAGGTACCGACGCTGTCGCCCGGTGTTCGACGGACTCTGTGGTTCGTTCTCCGTGTTTCCGAGGAGTTCTCCGAAGAACCAGTCGACGACTCGGTCTTCCCCTTCACGGAGCTTCCGCTGGCGCTCTCGTGCCTCGTGCGTCCAGTCCGATTTCCGCTGAAAGAGTACCTGGAAGGCGATCGGGTGTTCGGCCCGGGTCAGCTGATCGATGAGTGACGCGAGCGGGGCCCGAGCGTGATCGTCATCGTCGTCTTCCGTATTCGTGAATTGGGGTAGTGTCGTCATCCAGTCTTCCCGCCGGGTAGCCTGCCCGTGCCAACTGATTCCGAGTGGGGTCGTCTCATCGACGGTCGGTTGCGTATGGGCCGGCTGGTGATCGGTATCAAGTTCGGAGTCGGACGGACCAGCCGCTGTGGATTCGTCACTCGAATCGGCCTCGAACAGAACCACGTCCTCGTCCTGCGACGTAGAGCTCTCCGACAGCACACTTCCGCCATCACCGACCGGTTCCTGTCCCGACGAATCGAAGAGAGTCACGGGCTCTGAATCCGAATTCGGGTCTCCGGGGGATTCCTCAGCTGTCCGGGGGTCCATTCCGTGGCTATCGTCTCCTCCGGCACTGTCGTCTTGAGACGGGTCTGCTGTCGATGGGAGTAGCTTCGCTTCCAAGTCAAGGGTGACCCGCTCGAACGTGACGGTCGGAGGATACAGCGTCCGGAGGCGTTCCTCGAAGGCATCCAACCGGCGGTCGGCCGCGTAATAGAACTCGACCGGCTCGTCTGCCCCCTCACTCACTACGAGGAACTCGAACACCGGTGGCGGATCGCCGAAGGGACCGATACTTTCGAGGAGTCCGTCGGTGCTAGCATCAAGGCCGTGGAGGCCGGCCAGCTGACGGACTACGGTGTCTGGCGCGAGATCGCTCCGGGAGGGAGTGATCCGGATGTACTCGTCGCCGTTAGCCACTGCCGGGAGTTCTGACGGGGTCTGCTCAGTCATCCTCCTGAGAGGTAGTGCTAGTTGGTTCACCGCCGTCGGCACGCGTGCCGGCGGGTCGGCTATCTGGATTCGTCACGCTCGTCGTCGGTTCTGGCTCGAGCTCGGCCACGTCAGCAGCGCCGCCGTCGATGACGTGGGCCTCGTAGTCGCTCGCCCGAATTCGGAGTGGGAACCAGCCCTCCTGGTCGATGCCGACCAGCGCTTCCGAGTAGCCGTCCTCGTCCTCTCCGGCCTTCGCGGAGGTAACCCAGTTCACCTGCCGTTCGCTGAGGTCGAACCACTTGGCGATCTTCTCTTTCTCCTCGTTGACGCGGTGGAGGACGGTCAGCGAACAGAGGTTCGCGATGGTGCGTGCCTCCGGCGTCAGCGCGAATTCACCCCCCGTTTGCGTGATGAATTCGAGGCTCAGATCGAAGTGGCGGCTGTGTCGGACGGCCGTCTCCAGGAAGTCCAGCGAGACAGCGTCGTTCATCAGGTAGTGCGCCTCGTCGATACAGAAGACGACGCGCTTGTCGGTCTGCTTGACCCGTTCGTAGACGCTGTTGAACAGCACCTGCATCATCAGGCTGGTTTCCGCTCGGCCACGGGTCCCCTCCTCCTGATGGAGATCGAGGTAGATGACCTTCGAGTCAAGGTCGAACTCAGAGGGACGAGCCAGATTCTCGAGTTCACCACCCTCGCGGAACGACGGGCGGAGATCCTTGAGTAGCGACTGGGCATCGGACTGGACGGCTTCCTGCTCCCCATCCGTGACGTACCCGTACTCTTCGGGATCATCCACCATCTCTTCGAGGACCGTGATGACGTCGTGGATGGTGGGCGAGTCCCGGGTGTGCGTCTCCGGGTCGCGGGTGATACCCCGCTTCTCGTAGGCTTCCTGGACGGCCCGTCGGAGCGTCTGGTTGCGCTCGCCGAGTGGATGGTCTGCGACGTGCTCGAAGAACGTCGCGAAGAAGGTCATCACCCAGTTGATCTGTTCGCCCCACGGGTCGATGTCGTCGACCTCCTGCAGGACGTGGTCAGGCGTCGGTTTGATTTCCAGCGGGTTCAGCCCCCGCCGGCCACCGACCGTGATGCGCTCGCCATCGAGTGCCTCGTTGACGCCGGCGAACCCCCGCATCGGGTCGAGCATAATGACGACCGTATCCTCGTCGAACATCGCGCGCCGCACCAACCGGAGCTTGGTCGCGAACGATTTGCCCGCGCCGAGTCGGCCGATAACCATCATACAGTAGCCGGTTTGCCGCTTGAAGCGGTCGAGGATGAGTGGACTCGAATTCAGAGCGTACGTCCCGTATTCGATGCCGGGTTCCGCAAACGCACCGGAAACGAAGGGGAACATCGCGCCGACTGCCCCGCCGAGCATCGGCGTCTTGCTGTCGAGCGTCTCGTTGAACTGATCCAGGGCGATCGGGCTCGCTGAGGTGAACGTCTTCAGTTGTGACCACCGGGGCGTCACCGGCGTCAGATTCGCAGGCGCTTGTCGGGCTGTCGTCGACACCGACTCGGCGTCGATGTTCTCGCGATCGTTGCCCCTGACCGTGAGATACATCGAGACGTCGAACGCCTGCATCGTCGTGTTCCGAAGGACGTCGTACATCTCCTGGTGGTCCTCGAGGTCTTTCTCGACGCCCCGGGCGCTCGCACGATGCTTCTCGGTCAGGTACTCGTAGTCGGCTTCGAGGTCCTCGATCTTGTTCTCCAGCGAATCCAACGTCTCTCGCGTATCACGAGGATCGATGTGGATGCTGACATCTGTCTGTTGGGTCTCGGCGGCCGCGTACAGTTTTTCGAGGAAGCCATCCATCGGAGCATCGGGATACTCACCGACCCACAGACTCTGCGCCCACTGGGTGTCAGTCCGGAGGGCGCTGGGCGTTCGCTCGATACTCGACGGCGAGACGACGGTCTGATGGATCTCGGGGATGCCGTCGACTGCCTCACCGTCGGCCTCGTAGTCCACGGTAAACTGTGATTCAGCATCTTCCCCCTCTTCGTCGGGGGCCTCGTCTGCCGTGGCCTCGTCGTCGGTTTCCGAACTATCCGAGCTGGTGAACGGAAGCAGGTTTCCAATCATGACTTGTTGATGACGGGGGACGTTCGAAGCACCTGTTCGGGGTCGCCGTACTCGATTTCCGTGCCGGTCCAGTATTCCGCGATGAGGCGGGTGAGTTCGGCCGCATCAACGGGGCGCGTGTCACACCCCTCGATACCGCGGAGGCCGCGCTCGACCCGCCGGCGCCGCTCGTCCAGTTCCTCAAGCATCGCGGCTCGCTCTTCCTCCTCCGGCGGCGCCGTGACAATCTGGATGAGGATACCCAGTACAGGAATCCCAGCGAGCTTTTCGAGGAGGCTGGCCCGTTCGTATCGGACCTCCCCAGGTCGCACTGGAATCAGGACGTAGTGGTCGCGAATGGTCATCTGACGCTGCGCCAGCTCCCGGTCGTACCAGTCAACGTAGTGCTCGATGAGCGCCTGGAGTTTCTCGTTCGATTTGACATCCGGGTCGCTCAACCGGTCTTCGTACCGCCCGACGTACTCGTCGGCGGGGAACGCCTGCGTCGTCGAGTAAATCTGGATCGGGAACTCGACGGTCGTATTGACGAAGTCCTGGAAGGCCTCCGCCTTCTGGGCCCACTCCTCGTCGGTCGCGAGCGCCATCGTCGGTGGCGACACCTGAACGGCTCCGACAAGGGCCCGGTCTGTCCGCTCGATGGCGTCGTGTCGCGGGTAGACGCGCTCGACGTGGGTGTACTCCTTCGCCTCCTCGTGGGCGATCTCTGTCTCGCTGCGGTGGAAGTTCACGAACAGGCCGAGCCAGTCGAGACTGTTGGTATAGCCGGGGGTGAGGTAGACGAACAGCCCACCGAAGGCGATTGCAATCGCTGCGAGTGGGATGGTCAGCGCGGACACCGGGATGCCGCGAACGGTGAGCGACGGTGGGATAACGACCTGCGTCACCAGGACTACCAGTACACCGGGAAGACCGGCGACGGCGAGGTCCGTCAGCGAGTACTTCCCGAGAAACTGGGTGTCGGTACCGAGCGACTTCGGAATTCGTTTTGCGGGGTCAGTTGCGGAGCTCATGGGTTGTTAGTGGATGTAGCGTGGCGGGTCATCTGCAGAATCTCGATTCCGGTTCCGAGTCTGGGGATCCCGGAACGCATCGTCTCGATCGAATTCTTCGCCTCCGTCGTTCCCACTACTATCCTCGCTGGTGGTGGAGCCGGCCGTAGAACCATCACTTCCGTCGTCGAGACCTCCGCCTCCGCTGTTTCCTCCACCCCCACCACTGCCGTCGGTGAGTGCTTCACGGAGGCGAGACCCAGTCGTATTGAGTCGTTGGCCGGTAGAGTGGGCTCTCGACTCACCAGAGTTCAAGACGTATTGGCCACCGCTCTTGACTGCGGGCTCATCGCGCACTCCTCGAACGAAGTTTCTCCCACCCTGTTTGGCCGACTGGACTTGTTCACGTCCTCTAGACAACCGACTACGGGCCTTCTCAGCAGACATATGTCTGGCCGCCCTGTCGGCGATGAAGAACAACGCCCCGGCCTGCCAGAACAAAACAAACGGGGAGGCAACGGCGAGAAGCGGGATAACGAGTGCCGTCAACCAAGCCCCGAACTCACCGGCTGAGGGGCCGAAGCTCGTCCCCAAGATGTCCCCGAGACGGAACAGGAGAGCAACTGGAACCGTCATAAACAGGAAAGGGACGTAGAATCCGGCCAACTTCTTCATGAATTTCGAGACTAGGGCGAACGGCCCGACGCCAGGGATCCAGAATACGATGAGTAGTGGCATCAGGAACACGAATAGGTAGAGTGCCAGCTGTCTCGCGAGGTAAATCAGGCCGATCAACACGAATAGGAGCAAATTCGTTGAGAGAGCAACAACTGTGCCGAGCACACCCATTCCAGTGAACGACAGCGTCTGGAATAGCGAGATCTCTGACACCGAGGGGACGAGGAACCCAGCTAATGCATCCATAAATCGCAACGAGAGCGCTGAGATCCACCACCACGACAAGATACCGAGCAATCCAGCGAAGGCGCGTTTCTTGAGCTTCGAGCGATGGTATCCGTTGAACAAGTGGCTCGTCGATTCAAGGAAAATGACGATCCCAAGCGAGAGACCGTACAGCGATAGCGAAAGCGGGATAATTATCTCCCAGTAGTAGTCGTAAATTCCAGGCCACGCTGCGTTCGTCGGCTGATTGAACACCGAATCTGGATGGGGAGTACCCACCACTGTCCGCAAGACTGCATCACCGTGATTTTCGATGACGGTCTCTATGGGGCTGAAGAGTATCTCAAGGAGTTCTTGGATAGCGTTGATGATAATGTCTCCAAGGGCACCGCCATCGCTGCCCCCGTCACTTTGAGCTAAAACCGGAGCAGTGCCCGTACTCAGTAGCCCGAAGAAGACGACGATAGAGCGAATTAGGAATCGAACGGGACTACGCATTGTCTCCACCCCCGTCCAGTAGTTCAATCTGGACGTCTTTACACGGGTGTTGGATCGCGCCTTGGTCGTCGATATGGTATCCACCGGACAGCTCTGCCCGAATCGGTTGCTCAATATCTCCGTGTGGGGTCTGAACAACGACGGTTAATTCTGTAGTATCACTCTGACATGAGACATCGTCGTTGTCATCGATGACGAGAACACCCCGTTGTTTCAGGAATTCCCGTTCAGTACCGGGGCTGAGGAATTCTTCGCTCGCCTCCGGACGCTCGAACGTTGTATCAGCAACGCCGTCTCCTTCGATGACCTCAGGTGCGTTCCGATACGGCGCATTCCGGAAGCCAATATTATACACCCAAGAGGGGCCAGTACCGACGTTCTCGACCGTCACAAAGAGCCGACCGCTACTGTAGCCATCATCTTCATCGAACTCCGGCTCGACATCGACGATCTGGATATCGGGCCGAAGCTCCAGCGACATCGACTCAGACGACTCCCCGGTAACGGCGACTAACTCGTACTCGCCGGCAGAGTACGTCCCACCAGTCTTGAAGACAATCTGTATTTCGACTCCTGTAGCTCCCTGTGCAACGGTTGACTGTTCGAACGTAGTCCCATCTGGGCCAATCAGATTGAGTTGGTCGACATCGTGATCATCAGCCAGCGTCACCACAAGGTTGGGTCCCGCGAAGCTGATCTCCTCAAATACCGAATCTGTAGACGGCGACGTTGAGGACGAACCTGTTGGGGATTCAGTCTGGTTGCCGGGACCATCGGTTCCGGAACACCCTGCTACTCCTGTAAGCAGGGCTGTTCCGGACCAAGCCAAAAGACGGCGTCGACTAATCCACCGTTCCGAATTCCGGTCATGGGATTCTGAATGTTCTCTGATCATTATAGTGACCTCCACGGGGGCCAGATACGCCACCCTGTAATCCGATCGATGAAGAACACTGCAAGGAGGAACAGCGAGACGGGAACGCCGATCCGGAACAGCGTCGACACCAGCTGGAGCACTGAGCCTTGCAGCAGGACGGTATCCGAGTCGCCGGTATAGCCGGGAGGATTGAGCCACCAGTGGCCGGGTTCGTATCGGGCAGACACACCGCCAGGGGAACGTTCAATCGTCATCGTGGCGGTTCCGTTCCCGGTCGTGTTCACCCGCTGCCCGTTGACGACAACGTAGCCGTCCCGTTCGGCGGTGTTGATTGGTGCGTCGGTATTCGCGTTCAGGAGCGTGACCCGGACGGTGACGGTGTCTTCGGTCTGGTTCACCACCTCAAGGGTGAGGTTGCTCTCGTAGATCTGGATTCGAGCGAACTCATCGGCGGGCCGCTCTGCCTCGACGCCTCTGACGAGTCCCCACGCACGGACGGTTTCGGGCTGCTCGTCGGTCGTGGCCCGGGTCGCGATGCCGTAGCTGGACGTGTACGGCTCCGTGAGAACGTCCAGGTGAACGTTCGACGGGAGCGTCGGCGGCGACGTCGACGTGCCATACACGTCCAGTATCGTCACGTTCCGGCGGGGCGACGGCGTCGGCCCCGTCTCGATGGGGTACGCGTTCACCTGGAGTGGATGGAGCGGTGAGTGGGCGGTCCGCTGTCCGTCGTCCGAGCTGTAGACCAGCGTATCCCAGTCCTTGTCTCTGGCCGAGTAGAACCGCCAGACACCTCGGACGTCACCGTTGGGCAACTGGTAGCCGAGCCACGGCTGGTTCTTGTAAACGACGAGGCCGAGATCACCGTTCGGATACTCCGCGATGAACCCTGATACCGCGAGGTCGTACTTCGTGACCTCGAGGGAATCGGTCACCGTGACCGTCTCGGTCGGGTATGAAACAGAACTCTCCCAGTTGGTACAATCGCCTTCGTCGTTGTGGGCGGTACAAACTTCGACCTCCTTCCGAAGTCGGACCGAGATGTTCGCTTGGAGCGTGAGCTGGTGGTTCTCGCCGGCGTATCCATCCAAGGAGTACGACAGTGCCGGCGTGTGGGAACCACCAGCCGTCGTCTCTTCGTCGCCGTCGACGAGGAGTCTCGTCCCCTCAACCTGATGGCTCTCCAGACTCCAGTAGACGCGTCGATCGCCGGAGGTGTCGTCAGGCGGCACTGCCACCCGGTAATCGACGGTCCCGCGGAGCGTCCCGTCTGGAGCGACGTAAAGCGGCTGTCTAGACGACGAGAGGCGCGCTCGGGTGGACGGCTGAACGGCGAACACCTCAGTATAGGCTTCCTTGATGAACTGGTCACTGGTGAGGTCCGCATCTGGTGGATGGATCGACACGGAGCTGTTGGTCGCCGGGAACTCCTGGTGGTCGCCCCGGTTCCATCGCCCGACTGCCCGCGGGGGCGAATCGAACGGGACATCGGTCCCCTCGCCAAGCTGCTCGACCGCCGACCCGTTACTCAGATTCGCACCGTCGGTCGCACCGTCTTGATCCCCCGACCACAGTTTGTGAAAGGTCTCCTCCGGAACGCCGTGGTCAGTACTATTCGGGGGATGGGCGCCCACTGGAACGGCGGCTGTCGATGCGACGAGGACGGCGGACATGACGAGTGCGAATCCTGTTGCGTAGTTAGAACCCACAACTCGTGCCACCGACCACGATGTTGTTCAGGATGAACTGGACGATCTCCGTCCCGAGGGGGGCGACGATCACGCCCCAGAGCAGGCCCTGGTTCCGGACAGATTTCATCTCCTTCTTCCAGTCCGAACGACGGGTGAACGGGATCGCCACCGTCGCGCCGAGAGCGAGGACGCCGCCGATGAGCGGCCCACCGAACTGGATGATGGTGAAGATGTTCTGGATGGTATCGGCCATGTTCGAGTCACAGAATGCGCTCCCTGGATCCGACTGTGCGGCCGCCGTCCCCACGAACAGGATCAGCGGGAGGAGCGCCAGCAGAATCGGGCCGATGGACCTGTGGATGATCCGAATGACGGACGTCGATTCCTCAGTACTGGCCGGCGTCTCGCCGGAGGGGACCTTAGCACACATCGTTTGTGGGAAAGGATAGCACGACCAAAAGAGGTCAGAAAATTTGAATGAATTTGTAGATCTTCAAAGTTCTCCAAGTTCTCTAGAGAAGTTCTCATTCTACTGGGATATATGCGACCGCATAGCTTGGGTCGAACTAATGTCAGACGCAGACACAGCGACCAGCGCCAGTAACTCCGGCTCGGATGTTAGCGACGATGTGGCCCGAATCAATATGCGAATCCCGCAGGACAAATACGAGTGGTTACAGGAAGAACTCGATTCATTCACGAGTGATACAGCCCGATTCCAGTACCTCATCCAGTTCTATTCCGACCACAAAGAAGACGACGCCGACTGCTGATCTACGGCCCACAGGGCGACTTAGACCTGCAGCGGAGCAACGATGAGAAGCGGGCAATCCTCGCCCTCGAAATAGTACTGCTTTACCGTCGTCGCGTCCTCGAACTCGTCCGCATCCTCGGGAAGGGTGATCGTGCGGGCGCTGCTGTGTTCGTGGATCGAGTAGATGCCGAGTTCGGAGAGGTCCTCGCACTCGGCGGGATCCAGTTCTCTACTGACCGCCTCCAACCACGCTTCAATTGACACGGAGGACCGCTCGTCCGTATCAGGTTCACGGTGGGTACTGCGGGGACTGGCTTGTGCCATGATACATTTGCACATACTTGCGTCTTATCTACTAAATACTGACGGCCAATGACTTTCTTAAAATCTGACTATGTAACTAATGAAGTGTTTGTCTGACGCCGACCGAATACACGTTAAGAAACGCTATTCTGAGGCGTTGAGACACGCTTGGATATCAGCACCAGTCGGAAAAGTCAAAATCACGAGGGGAACGGCGACAAGCGACCACCCGACTGGATCCAACTGTGGAACCGGATTCGACGAGAGATAGGCTCCAATTCCGAGTACGACAATAGGGGTATAGAGGAGAGTCGGCGCGATCGAACCGAGTCGGATAGCGACTGTCGGAGCAGACGGGGCGTAAACGGCGTCGACGTATGGACCACGTCGATTGACACCGAACGAGACTGATTCCGCATAGAGCCTGTGAACGGCGTAGTGTGCGGACTCGTGGAGGATCCACGCCACACCACACGCGAGTAGGTAGACGCCGAATATCAGAACCGTCTCATGGAACATTGGAATTCTCGCCGAACGGTTCGAGATGGGAGCACATCGCAGTTAAGCCTGAAGGGTAGCCGTGGGCAGCGACCTTAACCAACAATCTCGTGATCAACGGCAGGCTGTTGGTTAACGCGGAGAGACAGTCGATACTGTCCCCGTTCCTCATTCGATCTCGATGACCTCGCCCTGGCCTTCGTGGAGTCGCTCGCGGATTTCAGTCAGCAACTCCTGCCCTTCCTCGTACAGCTCACTCCCTTCATCAAGTGATACCTCATCCGCGTCGAGTTGGTCGATAATCTCTTCGATGCGGTTCATCCGACTCCTGATGTCCGAGTCTTTCGCCATAGCTTAGATCACCCCCAGCCAGAGTGCAGTAATGAGCAGCAACAGCACTAGGAGCACGACAATTGCAACCTTGTAGTAAACCGGCGACAGACCCTCAGGCGCGGTCGCCTCTTCGACTGCCTCGGCCAGTTCCTGTTCGTGTTCGTGCTCCTGTTCAAACGTCTCGTACGCGGCCTCAAGCTGTTGCTCAAGCGGGTCAATGTCGCTAGCCAGGAAGTCATTCCGAGACTTCGCGATGTACTCGCCGGCCGCTGTTGGTGTGATCGCGGCCATATCCGCCACCCGGTCCGCGATCAGTCGGTCGTCAGTATGGCCAATTGCCGTGACGATCGGGGTGTTCGCGGTGAAGATCGCTTCCGCGACCCGCTCGGTGTTGAACGCTTGGAGGTTCGAATCGCTCCCACCGCCGCGGCCGACGATAATCGAATCGACGTCCTCGGAGCGGTCCAGATGGTGAATCCCGTTCGCGATAGACGTCGGGGCCTCTGACCCTTGGACGGTCGCATCCTTCACCAAGATATCGACGGTAGGGTCTTGCTCGTGGATCGCGCTCTGGATGTCGTACCGAGCATCCCCTCGGAGTGAGGTCACAACACCGACCCGTTCCGGGAACGCCGGCGGGCGCTGTTTCTGCTCGTCGTCGAACCAGCCACGCTCTTCGAGTTCGCTTCGCAGCCGCTCGACAGCAGCTGCTTGGTCGCCGTCGCCGACGACGATCACCTCCCACGGCTTGAGGTCGATTTTCCCACCTTCAGTCCAGTAGTCGATATCGCCTTCGAGGATGACCTCGGTCCCATCCTCGAGCTCGGCGTCCATCTTCCGGTAGCGGTTCGCCCAGATCATACATGGGAGCTCGGCCTCGCCGTCAGTGAGGGTAAAATACAGTGCCGTATTGTTCTGATGGAGATCCGTGACCTCGCCGATACAGCGGACACCGTCGAGGGCAGGTGCGTCCTCGACGACCGACGCAATCCGGTCGTTCAGCTGTGACACGCTGAGGACCTCTCCTGACTCAGGCTCGACCGCCTGCCGGTCAGCATCCGATGCGTCCGCCATATATGTCTACTATCTTCTGGACAGAAGCCTGAAAAAGGTATCTTCGCTGTTATGCGTTCAACATTTCCCGATTTTACTTTCACTCCGCTTTGATGACATTTAGATTCCGTTGGGCCCTTGGCTGGATTATGAGCAACAGTGGTTCCGATACAAGTTCTGTAGAGACAAGCAGCCGGGGAGCTGTTATTTTGGATGAATCAGACCCGCGAACGGTGATAGAACGCTTACCAAATACCGTCTTCCCGGTCATGATTCGATTTGCTCTCCAGAAATCGACGAGTGGTGACCGAACACACGAGTCGCTAAGGACACCAGATTACCCTGTTGACGTGCGAATTCCACAGGGAGCATACATTCCGCAATCTACAGTCTATTTCGATAATCCTGCAGAGCGGCCACCACGAAATGCAGCGGCCTGGCGACCACGAGAATTCGTTAGTGCGCTCTCTGAGCTATTAGATGAAATCGAGGACTCACCACATGTCGATCCAGATCGGTTACAATTCACCGACCTTTGTGTGGCCGAAATAGCCCCCCGGTATACTACCAGCGACCCACAAACAGGTGACACCGTCGCCACGCCAGAATTGTACGGTGACCAGGGGGACATCACCCTCGGGTATTTCCGGCGTGAGGGGAGTCTCTCTGCAACCGAAGTTCGGGATTCCCTCGATACCGCAATGCCTGGTGAAACGCGGTCTCCCCCACAGCTCATCCAGATCACTGAAGCAACGGCTAAACCGGCTCGGTCAAGTCGAGAGACACAGCAACCAGCGGGACGACACAAATACTTCACAGAGGGTGAAGCTGAGCGGGTAGACAAACTTGATGCAACTCCTGCCGCCTGGATGCTGGACCAAGTTGCTGCGGCATCTGAGAGTCATCGGCCGCTTGATCCGGTACTCTCCGAAATTGAACGATTTTTCCCCCAGCTCGCAGAGACTGATCTCCTCGAGTTCATTCAGCTACAGGGACGCACTGAGACGAGTGAGCGATTCTACGCAAACGAAGTACTGTCACGATGAGTGAAGCAATTCAAGAATCTGATGACGAGGGGTCGCAAAATGAGTACATCCCACGAGTCGGTGGGGAGATTGATCTCGATATTTCGGTTGACAGCGAATCCCCGTTCGTGGTTATCCCTCGTGGGGGAGCAAAGGAGATCGGCCGGAGTTGCTATCAGGTTGAGACGCGTAATGGAACGTATCTCGTCGACGTCGGACTGAATCAAGGTGACGGGGGATTATTCCCTGATCTAAGGGGACTCGATGAGGGACAGATAGACGCAGTTTTTCTCACCCACGCTCATATCGACCACGTCGGCTCGCTCCCCCTGTTGGAGAGCTACGGCTTCCTCTCTGATCAGGCACCAGTGATTACAACGAGACCAACAGCTGCGCTTGCAGACACATTACTTCGAGATTCACTGAAGCTTCACCGACGAGCGACGCAAAAACCAGGGAGAGAACAACAGTACTCGGAAACAGACCTGAGGAAAGTTATCGACCGATTCCGCCCCTGTGGATACCAGGCGGCAGACCTGAGTGATCACGTCGCACATATCGAAGATACGGAAACCCTCCACTTCGAATTCGGAAATGCAGCCCACCTACTGGGCAGTGCTTGGTTAGCGCTCACAGTAGACGGTTCACGGGTTGTCTTCTCAGGAGACATTGGCGGCCGGTCGAATCATCTCCCCGAAATTGATGAACCTCCACAGGCAGACGCCCTCTTCCTTGAATCGACGTATGGGGACACCCATTCGCATACTAGTGCCACTGACACCCGAACGGACATCTACAACGAAGCCATCGACGCAGCTACCGATGGGAAGCCAGTACTCATCCCCTGTTTCGGGGTTGGGCGATCCCAAGAGCTGCTCTATATGTTCAAAAACCGGGTTCATACGCTTCCTGAAGAGGACCGAAAGCAGCTCAACGTAGTCTATGATGGAATGGCGCAAAGCGCCACTGACACGTATAACGAGCACTGTAGAAGCGAGTTCGCAGCCGAATCGATCCGAAACTACATAGTAAATTCAGGTGATCAACAACCATTCCTCTTCGATCAGGCGTCGGCCGCTAGACGAATGCCGATGTCTCGCGAGGAATTGCTCGAAGCTGATGAGACACCGATCATTATTGCTCCATCTGGAATGCTCTCGGGTGGGTTCTCACCGACCTACTTACTTGAATTCTGCCAGCGGTACGATGATGCACGCGTAATTCTCTGTGGGTATCAAGCCGAGGGGACACCTGGCCGTCAATTGGAGGACGCTATTGAGGAAGATCTCGAGAGAGTTGGTGTCACTCTTCCCTCGAACGGACTTAACGGAGGGATACCAGATGAGGGCGAGGGAACCCGCGTGAAGGTGCCCGTAAGCTGGATAAGTCGATATCACGGCCTCTCAGCTCACGCAGCGCGAAATACGTTGCTTCAATTCGCTCGCCAAGTCTCACCGTCCCAAGTGTACCTTATTCACGGTGAACAGGAGCAACAAGAGAAGATGGCGCAGCACCTGAGAGATAATCTGGACTCGGTTTCCAAGATCCAGTTGACGGGAATGATGCATCCGGTATCTGTGTCGCCGGATCTTCCCGAAGAAGAGATCGTTGGTGACAGGCCTGCGAAACGAATACTAGACGAGCGTGGTGCTGACATTGAGGTTGGCGATAGTACCCAATTCGGTTCAGACGCAGTCCACGGGACGTTATCCGAGTTCAGTGATCAAATCGAAGCTCTTGAATTAGCCTTGCGCACGTTGAGTGGTCAGCTCGCCGTTGAACGACATGATAGTGGATTTTCGGAAGAAGATATACGCCAAATTGTCCGAGATGAGATGGATGAGATTGTCCGTGAAGCAGTTGAAGAGAATCAATCCAACTGAGCGAGTCAGAGCGTCTCCATAGCCGAAGACACCAGTCCGGATCATAGGATTGGCTCTATGATGTCTACCTCATCTACTGGAGATTCAGATCTACCCGACATCATCAATTTCTTCGAGAGCCTCCGTGGCCACGTCCCCCAACTCGCCAGCCTCAATATGTGAGTATCGTTCGCGAACCATCTCTTCGGAGTTATCGAGATACCGGGCTGCTACGGTGTACCCGAACGCGCGGACGAGGACCTCACCCATCCCACGTCGACCGCCGTGGGGTGCAAGATAGTCGTGTTTCGGATGGTCGATGTCGATCTCAGCAGCCTCTGAGAGTCGCTGGAGAACCGACCGTGCTCCATCCGTTGTAATCGACGGCGGCCGAATGTCCTCATCGAGCGCAAGCAGTAGGTCGCGAGCGTATTCTTCACGGCGTTCAGTGATTGCTTCTGGGCGTTCCCCTCGTTCAGTTAGCTCTTCTTGGACGAGCTCTGCGAGCGTCCGTTGGTCGAATGTCGGAAACACAGGCCAGCGCTCCGTCGGCGGGTCCATCAGCTTGCGGTAGCTCCGCAGCGGCGAGATCACCGGGTCGGGGAGACTCGCGGCGTCCCACTGCTGTTTCTTCCGATAGACGTCCATACTCCCGTCGTCAAGGGAGAGGTCCTCCCAGCGGACGCCGCGCCGGCGCGGGTCGTTCGGATCCCGTAGTAGCTCCCCAACTCGAACGGCGGTGTAGGCGAGGACGAACACCAGCGCCCGGTCACGAGCCGCCTTCAGCGCCGCGTAGCGTGCTCGCTGCTTGTCGAGTGGGTTAGTATCCTCCGGGAGCGTCGTGTACGCCTCAACGGCGTCGCGGGCCCGTTCGTCGACGTGGCGGGTGAGGGCGTGGCGCTGTTCGGACGTCCAGGCCTGCTGGTCGCCGGGCTTGCGACCGTCGTCCTCCGGCAGTGGCGCCATCGCACTGGCCCGCTGCGCGTAATGCGCCTCGAGATAACCCTCGTTGACGCACCAGCCACACCACGCAGAGATATAGCGGTAATAGGTTTGTACCGTGTTCTGCTTGAGTCCCCGATCTCCACCGAGATGCCGGGCGTACTCCCGAAACACGCGTTCGTCGAGATCTTCGAAGGTCGGCTCGCGGTCGACGTCGTCGGGGACGATCCCGGTCCAGTCGTCGGCGCCGCGGTCGCCGGCGGCCCACTCGGCGAACCGTTCGAGCTCGCGTGCAGCGTTACGTCGATAGTTCCCACCGTCGCCGCCGCGGCCTTTCCCCTTGTCTTGGAGGTAGCGCTCGAAGCTGTCGTCGAGCGGCGTCGAAAGCGCTCGGTCAGGCATTCACCGGCCCTCCACCGTCCTGCGGGCCCGGTCTCGGGTCCTCTACCCTGGGGGAAGCGCCGTCGTGAGGCGGTTGCAGCATCCGTGCTTCATCGACGGCGTCGGGGTACTTCAAAGTGGTCGTGATTACGGGCATAATCAGTACCACTTGTTGTTTTCGAGTCATCGGGAGAATTCGGGGGTATAGAGTCTCTTAGCGCCGGAGCTCCGCACTTCAGAATATTGTATATCGTATATCGCTATACAAAATTTCAGGCCTTGTTCTCTGCGAGGTCATTCGTCGCCAAGTTCCGAAAGCCGAGCCTTGATTTCCTCGGCATCCGCATCAGAGAGCGCCTCAATACCGAACTGGACGAGTAGCGGGTAGAAGTGGCGGTTCTTCTTGAACTCGTCCTGGCCCGCCTTGCGGAGCTTCAGCTGGGACTCGAGATAAGTGTCCTCCATCTCGTCGAGAACATCGTCGGGAATGTAGATCGTCCGCCCATTCCACTCGTCCTTGATGTTGGTCTTCGTTTTGGTCGTTTCGTTCGTTTCACTCGTTGAAGTCGATTCGGTCGTTTCGGTCGATGAACTGGTTTCCACCGTTTCACTCACCTCGCTCGTTTCGCTGGAATCAGCCTCATCGTCCTCCTCTTCGTAGTTGCCCTCGATGCCGGAAGCATCACCCCAGCCGTCGGTCATGCTTCCACCTCCTCAGGTGCGGTCTTCTCAAACGTCTCGTCGAAAAGGTCCGCGATCTCGTTGAACAAATCGCGTGCATCCTCGACGCGCTGGTTCTCCTTGCCGAAGCCGAAGACGGACACACCCTCACCAATCGACTGAGAGAGGTCGGTCCGCTTCGGGATCTCGAACACCGGGAGGGAGTACGCCGACTTGATCTCCTCGATGGTGTCGCGGTGCTCGGCGTTCTGCTCGACACGGTTACAGACGATGGCGAGCCGATTGATGTCTCCGTACGCCTGTTCGAGGGAACTCAGCTGCTTTGCGAAAATCTGGAGGCTGTTGGCGTTGAGCTTCTCGGGAATGACGGGGATGACGACATTGCCGGTCGCGACCAGGGCGTTGTCGGTGAGAACGTTCAGGGATGGCGGCGTGTCGACAATGATGTAGTCGTAGTTCTTGTCGAGCTCGTCCAGAGTCATCTCCAACCGCTCGCGACTCTTCGGCGCCTCAAGGAGCGTCTGGATGTTCTTGTTGTTCGCGAGCTTCTCGCTGGCGGGAAGGATGTCGAATTCCTCGTGCTCGACGATGATGTCGTTCACCGACTCCATCTGGTCGAAGTCGAGGACGTCGAATAGCGTTGTGCGGTCGGTATCGTAGTACAGATCATTGTAGCCGAGTGAGCAGGTGAGCCCGCCGTGATAGTCGATATCGACCAGGAGAACGTCATGGCCCCGGGCAGCTAGCGCCCCGCCTGTGTGAATGACGTCAGTCGTCTTCCCAGCGCCTCCCTTTTGATTCGCCACGGTGATTCGTGCAGTGTTGGTGTCGGTCATTTTTCCTTCGTTTACCTCGTTGTGTTCGTTTCGTTCGTTTTGCTCGTTTTGCTTGTTCTGTTCGTTTGGTTCGGTGAGGGTGTTTCACTCGGTGAGAGGAATACTACGATGTTAAAACCAAGTGTTCGTTCCGCTCGTTGAGGGAAACACACTCGTTGCCATCAATCCATTCGTTCCATTCGTTACGTTCGTTTTCCTCGTTTTGGTCATCGAGTACAGGTCGATCAGGACATCCTCAACCAGTTCGTTTCTCAGAATTCGTTCATTACCCTCGTGTTTCTCGTTCTATTCGTTTTGTTCGTTATAGTCGTTCCGCGTGTTTTCGACAGGGGTCAAGGCTACCTCCGAGACGAATGAAAAGATAGTGGCGTCATGGCCATTCGAGTAAGACTTTTAACTGTTACCGGATTATTGGTA
Source organism: Haloferax sp. SDI50 (assembly GCF_059802635.1). Classification (NCBI taxonomy): domain Archaea; kingdom Methanobacteriati; phylum Methanobacteriota; class Halobacteria; order Halobacteriales; family Haloferacaceae; genus Haloferax; species Haloferax sp. SDI50. The sequence continues at coordinate 72,979 of NZ_JBPULL010000004.1, read as the reverse complement.
ACCACCAGATGTACGAGGTGCTCGACGACACGGCGGCGCAGATCATCCTCGCTATCGAGAGTGGTGACTCCATCCGTCGTGTCGCCCAACACCTCCACACGCCGTACGAGACGGTGAGACAGGCCGTCAACCGTCTCGAAGACGCAGGCTACGTCCGCTATGATGACGGCCTCTTCGTCGTCGATGACCCCGTGAGAGACGCAGCACGAGAGCTCGTCGCTGCCAGCGCCAGCGTCAGTCCACCATCCATCGAGGAGGCCTACGTCATCCCGCAGTTCGGTGACTGGCCGTTCGCATTCACACGGATCGACGCCGTCTACGTGTGGACCCAGGGCGGCTACCAGGTCGGTCGCGAGCCCGACGACTATCCACTGTTCCTCGCTGTTCGTGAGCAGGACGTCGACGCCTGGGAGACATTTTTCGAGTGGTTCGACCTCCCGACCGCATTCGAACGACAGCCCCGAGACGAACTGGACGGACCGCTGCAGATCGTCCTCGAGCCACGCGAGTCACTCGATATCGAGCACGTCGAAGGGTACCCAGTGATCCCGAGAGCAGAGACAATCGAGTATATGCGCGAGAACTACGCCCAGTTCCAGTCGGCGCTCGCGATGCTCGACCGGATGTACGAGGACCTCGAACTCGGCGTCACGTATCGAGAGACCGAACGGGCACAGCCATGAGCTTCAACAACCGAAGTGACGCGCTCATCGAACTGCTCGAGGAGCTCACCCAACAGGGCCACGAGTACGTTCTTGTCGGCGGCTACGCTGTCTCAGCGTTCAATGCTCGCTTCTCCACGGACCTCGATATCGTCGTCGCGCCGGACTCCAAGGCTGACTTCGTCGAGTTCCTCGAACAGCAGGGGTTCGAGGAAACGGACAGTCACGCCAAGAAATGGTTCTACGACACCGAAGTAATCGAGTACGAGAAGCGGCTCACGCCGCAGCAGCCGATCGGCTTCGATCTCCTGGTAAACGGACTCGGGTGTCGCCAGACGGAGGCACAGTGGTCGTTCGACTACCTGTACGACCACAGCCATCAACAGGAGGTGAGAGGGGGCACAGTGACGACGACGGCCAGAGTCATCGATGGGGCCGTCCTCGTGGCGGCAAAGCTCCACAGTGGCCGAGAAACGGACCTTCGGGACGTCTTGGCAGTCGCAGAAGGGATCGACCTTGACGCTGTCACGCCCCATCTGCGGCGAGGGGACGACAATGCCCTACGGGAGCAACTTGAGCGTGGACTGGATATCTTGGAGAGCGACGAACTCAAGCACGGATTTCGGAGTGACTTCGGGGCCTCAGCTGTCTCAGAAGAGACGGTCACCACTCTTCAAGAGTATCTGTCTTCGCAGATTGACCACCTGAGCTGAAGCGGTCGGGACCTCGTAGATCGGAGGTGAAGATAGGGGCCTTCGGCGTGCCTGCAGTCTGTCAAAAAAATGGAGGGGCGGTGTCAGTCGACCGTCGCTAACACACGGACGTCCGTAGCTGAATGTCGTTCCCGTTCAGTACGAGCACCGTGCTCGCGGAGGAACTCATCAATACGGTCGGCTAAGGACTCCGCATCCTCCCTATCGACGTGGACGATCAGCGTCGGATGTTCCTCGTCGCTGTTCTCGATCACGAGCGAGACATCCTTGAATTCGTCCGGCTGTCTATACGCCTCGAACTCATCGGCGACCTGGTCGGCCAAGTCGTCGAGTACCTCAATCGGTTCCTTTGTCATAGATTGAATTTCGGCTTTGGAAGGTTGTGACATCGTGAACGAACGGAGAGGGCGAACGTGACTTTCAGAACCACCTCCATCAGACAAACTCGAACGGAGCCTTCTCACACCGATGGTTTACCGAGAAGCAGATTGATCCACAGAAAGAACAGCAGTTAGAAGGCTCGTGGATCGCTATCGACAATGCTCGCAAACGCGACATTCTCCTGAACTTGTTCAATTTCGACCGTTGGCTCGTCGCCGGGTTGAGCGCCGGGAACGATCACGACGTAGCCACGTTCGACTTTTGCGATACCATCGCCCTGATCGCCGACTGTCTATGGTCACATCACGTACTTCGCCTTCCTCCACTGGGGGTCCGGAGGAAGAATGGCTCGCAGTCTCACGGGAAGGAGCTCTTGGTGACTCCTGTTGTACTGACGACTCCGTCGAGACAGAAGATTCCAGAATCGCTACGCGATACGTATCGTCAGCTGACAACGCTTCATAGTCGATTTCGCTCGATGGGACCTCCACTATGTACGTCCCATCCTGCTCTTTAATTGGAGCACTGAACAAAGAGCGAAGGGAGCTGGGAATTTCGACCATTGAGTTTCTAGTGCTCAGTATCCACGAGACAAGTAATTTAAACACTATGTGTTAGCACTAGCTCTCGAAGAGCCGCCTTATCGAGAGGGGTAATATTGTGACGAGTGCCATCATCGGTGTAGAAAATAGACGCAGTGACCGACCGCTCTGGATATTGGTCGGCGACGACGTGGTAGTAGATACTGAGCTGTTTCCGGTATTCATCTTCTGCGTGCGTTGTGAGATCGGTTTTGTAGTCGATGATCTCAACACGGTCAGATGTCACGTGGAGCAAGTCGATGATGCCGCCGATCGTTACCTTCTCACCGTCGACGGTAAGCGGAAGGAACGCATCGATCTCGGCTCTCGTCTCACCCTCGAGTGAGTCGAGTAACGCCTTGACGTGCTCTTTGTCAGGGTTATCGCCGGTTTCGACTGCTTCACCGAGAACATACCGTTCCGCAAACTCGTGGACGTCTGACCCGAACTCCATTCCCCGGCCGCCGGTATTCCCTTCGAAGACTGCGTCATCGATGAAGGTGTGTGGTGAGTAGCTTGCCGGTCCATCAGGCTCCGGAATATCGACCGTGTAGGTCGAATGCTCGCCGGGTTCTGGGTCGAACGCAGATAGATCGGGGTCGATATCTTCGACATCAACGGGGAGTGAATCGAGGAACGAATTTGGGTCAGTACCGCCAGTCAAGACGAGGTGGCTCTCAGAACGCGTGACAGCCACATAGAGAAGCCGACGTTCCTCGTCGTAGTTCTGGGGGAGGCAGCGATTAAGAACGTCAGTCTTCCAGTCGTCGTAGACGTGTGGGACGCCGTGTGCGTCCTCTGAGTACACCTTCCGCTGACGGAGGCCAATCGGGTCGGTGTAGGCGATATCGCTTCCGCTGCCACCGGAAGACGGGAATTTGTTCGCGTTCATATTTGCGAGGATGACGATTGGGTATTCGAGCCCTTTCGTCGCGTGGATCGTTTGCACAGTCACCGCGTTCGTCCCAGCCCCGGCGTCGACGTCGTGTGTACTCCCATCAGCAATCGCCTCCTCGATGAATCGGATCAGTTCTCCACGGGTGAACGTCGTCGTCCCGTGAACCGACTGAATAGTGTCGAGAACGACGTCTGCGGTCGGGCCGGAACGGCCGTACTGTTCGAACACGCGTCGGGCGACGCCGCCGAACGTCTCCAAATCCCGTAGATCCTCTCGGAATGCGACCATAGCTTCGGGATACGCCTCACGCTCGATGATCGTCTTCGTCTCGTCAATCGTGTAGCCAGCCTCTTCGAGGACGAGTGCCCACCCGCGTTCAGCGTCACGTTCGAGAATACGCAACCACGCTAACACCAGCTTCGCGGCGTCGGTCCGGAAGACCTCGATCCCACCCTCGTAGGCCATCGGCAGACCGAACTTACTCGCCGTATCGAGCAGATCCCGACCGAAATCGCGGGTTCGCGTCAACACAGCGATGTCGCCGTATTCCGGAGCGCGATACGTGCCGTCTTCGCCTTCGACGGCGTAGTCGTCGTTGTCGACGATTGCGTCGATCTTCGTGAGAATGGCCTCGTGTTCGTCCTCACTCGTGAGCGCCTCGATGTAGCTATCATCTCGATCTGTATCGGCAGTCAGAGGTGTTACCTGCTCGGAGATAGTCTCCGCATCCAGAGATTCGTTCTTTGTCGCACGGGCAGTCAGGGCGTGGGTAGAGAAGTCCAAGATGGACTGCGTCGACCGGTAATTCCGCATCAGCTGCTTGTCGTCAACCGGCGTCGTCGGGAACGTGACTCGATCTACGTCCCGATTCAGCTCCGCGGCAAATCGTTCGAGGCGATCGTCGAACTCGCGGATGTTGTCGACGTCCGCGTACTGGAAGCTGTAGATGCTCTGTTTCCAGTCGCCGACCACACAGATGTTGTTCGTACCGGCAAGCAGCAGCGTGAGTTTGAACTGGATCTCACTGGAGTCCTGGAACTCGTCGACCATCACGTACTCGTACCCCAGCTGCTCTCGAAGGTCGTGATCCTCACACAGAAGCACGAACGCGAACAGCTGAAGGAACCCGAAATTCAGGTAGTTCCGCCGAAGCACGAACTCAAGATAGGCGTGATACACGTCGTGGACGAACCGCTTGAGAGCCGTTCGGTCCTCATCGAAGACGCGTGTAGCGAGGTCCGCCGGGACTTGCTTGCCATCGCCACGGATGTCCCACTTTGCGGGCGCCTCCGGGAGATACGTCTTGTCTTCACCATACTGATAGAGCTTCTTTCGAAGCTTCGATTGCTTACTCCCGCCGTTCCGTGGTTCATTCCGGTCGGTGAACAGCGTCTCGAACGCCTCAAAGTCCCCATCGAGGTGTGACTCGCTGTCCCGGTACCAGCCATCCGCAGTGGGGAACACACCTTTTGCGGACAGTTCCTTGATCAGATCGAGTAGCTCCGACGTCTCCGACAGTGCCGTGAAGAACTCGTCATACTCTGGGTGATTATCGATGAACTGGCCGATGAACTCACGAAACAGCGCCTGTTCGATGATTTCGTCTTCGATAATCCGTGTCGAGCCAGTGATCGTCTCATCAATCCCGAGGGACATCGGTGCGTCGTGTCCGTATTCGTCGAGCAGGTCGTGTGACAGCGAGTGAAACGTTTGGATCGGCGCGTTCGCGAGTTCCCGCATCCCGTACTCGCTGTGACGCACAATCCGCTCTCGCATTTCCTCGGCCGCGTTGTTCGTAAAGGTCACCAACAGCACGTCTTCGGGATCGACGCCATCTTGGGCGACAATGTTTGCGTATCGCCGGGTAACGGTGAACGTCTTCCCGGTGCCAGCACCCGCGTCGACGAGATAGAGGCCATCAGTCGCCTCGATGAGGCCGCGTTGCTCCGGGTTCGGGTCGACGCCGCTCATTGTTCACCCTCTAAGAGAAGGTCACGATTGTCCACCCGTCGGTAGTTCGGCTCACCGGCGAGCCCCTCGATTGGGAACGCCTCGTCGCCAGTGCGGCGTCGATTGAGTTCTGTCAGTCGCTCGTCGACAAACGATTCGAACGCATCGAGATCACGTTTGAAGAATGCACCCTTCTGTCGGTCGACGATTGCGCGCATCACCTGCTTGCTCCCTGTTGTCACGTACTTGTACTCGCCAATCTCGGCTTCGAGCCGGTCAATCATCGTCTCTCCGAACTCGGAGTCGATGAGTTCGTCGCTGTCAGTCGTCTCGACAAGCGGCGCAGCATCGAAGAGCGCGGCGTATGTCTGATAGTCGATCTTCGAGAGGATCTTTTGGCACTTCTGTGCCCCCTCCTCACGGAGATACTCGAAGAACTCCTCACGTTGCACGTGCTCGGTGAGCGATTCAGGGTAGTATGTTACAGTCGTCAACGCGTCGTCGATGTCGGCGTCGCCGGCGATCACGTCGTCGACGAGTTCGGTGACGTAGAAGAAGGTGAACGAGAGTTGGTCACCCGGACGTTGTGATCGCCAATAGGTGAGATAGAGTGCTGCCTGAAAGTCAGGCTCGTCTGTCGGCTCGTCAATCGCGGCGTGTTTGACGATTGAGGTGGCGCTGCTCTCGCTGCCACTCTTGTAGTCGAGCAGTTCTTGCTGCGACTGAACGAGGTCGATCATTCCGTTGATGCCCAGTTCTTCGTCAGTAAACCGACGTTCAGTCACGGGAGAGTCGACATCGCGACCGAAGTGAGCAGCGACGGCATTATCACCCCCACTGGACGGCGTCAGAAACGCGCCCTCGGTCGGCTGGTTCGCGTCAAGATATGAGACGATCGTTTCGAGGCTCGCACGATATTCAGTGCGCCGGGTCCGTTCGTCGACGGAGCGAACCAGCGGACGGACGTCCTCGAGCATAAGTTCGACGACCTCCGAGAGTGTCTCTTCGTCAATCTCGTCCGGATGGTTGACGTAGAACTCCGCGAAGTCGTGGAGCAGGTTGCCCTCGGTGAGATACGCCTTCTCCGGACCGTCGACTATCCGGCTGAAGTAGTAGTCTCGCGGTGAGTTCACGTAGGTGTTGAGACTCGACTTGCTGATCGTCTCGACCGGGTCGGAAGTCACACCGACAGGTTCGTTCTCGAATCCGTCACCAGCTCGTGCTGCGGTTTCGATCTGATGACTTGTCGAAGGTAGATCGGAGAAGCGGTCGTACTCCGGTTCGAGAAGCTCTTCGAAGTACAGGCACGGCGTAACGGGTGATCCGCCGGTCGCATCTTGGACGAGATAGTGTTGCTGGCTGCCGCTCTGCAACAGCAGCTGGAAGCTCTTAAGATTCCGTGTAAACTGGGCGTCCTGGTCGACCCACGGACGACGTGGGGCCGAGTGGGTCCAGCGGTCGTCAAGCCCTAGGTAGAAGACAACCTCACGACCCACGTACGACGCTGATTTCGCATCGGCGAGCAAGACACCCTCGTTCTCTCGATCGACCGGCACCTCGTAGGTCTGGAGATAGAACGACAAATCGTCGAGGCGCGCTTCCGTGATGGATTCGTCCGCGATGGTGAGTGTCTCCAGTTCCTCCCGGAAGGCATCCAGCGTGTCGTCGGCGTGGCGTTCAAACACTGAAAGAGCATCCGAGAACGTGTACTCTTGGACATCGTGGCAGAAGTCGATCAGCCACTTGAGATCTCCATCGTCAAGCTCGTGCAGTCGCTTGTCTGTGTCAGCGTCGTCGACGTCACAATCGAAGACCGTCAACAGCGACCGGATCTCGCTTATTCGGGTATCAGTCCCCCGGTGGGCGGTCCGGAGGAGGTGGAGGAACAACCGATGTTCGCTGCGATCTGTGAAACCCGGCCCGCCAAAAAACGGGATATCAGCCGCTTCGAGCGCGGACTCGATAAGCGGTGAGTATTCGCTTTCCTGGTCGAGAACAATTCCGACGTTATCAGCGTTCTCGTCATTGACGGAATCAACGACGGTCTCCACGATCGCCGTCGGTGAATCGTGTATACGGAACGGCGGGAGCTCGAACCCCGTGTCAGTAAAGAGGTCGACCGTGTCATACTCGGCGGGCAGATACGCTCGTTCGAGTTGGGTGAGCATCGCCGGCTCGACGACGACTACGTCGAGATCCGGTTCGATGGTCTCGTTCGTGAGTTTCATCGAGGCGGTCTCGAGTTCCGCGATTCGCTCCACAGCTCGTTCGGTGGCGTCGTCGACGTAGCCGTCGTACTCGAAAATAGCGTCGTGTGACCCTCGGTGTTCCCAACACTGGAGGATATTCCCAACCGCGTATGCACAGCGCTTCCAAGAGAAGTCCTCGTGATCAAGCATGCCGAGGAAGGCCAGACGGTCCTCAGACTCTTGGCGTCGGCCGACTGCAAGTCGGCGTGGTGGGATCGCGAACGGACCGAGATGCGAACGATCGAGGTGGCGGTTGAGGGCACTCGCAAGCGGTCCGTCCGGGGTGATTACCCGGTCGTACGATTGAACCTCTTCGTAGAGTTGGTGTGGCGATTTGGCGCGGGGAAATGGCACGCTCAGAGACAGTCCGTGATGTCGGTTAAATCCTTGTCAGATGAGTTCATGAATGGGTGAAGTATATGCAGATTCTCCGTATCAAGATCCCGTTTGCTCGCCTTCTAAACAATTTCAAAGACGTTTCCTATCTAGATGGCACCAACACGGGAGAAGTCACTTAGTGAACGCGAGTTTGAATTACTGTTAGAAGGAGCAGGACGTATCGACGAGCCCGTTCAACGACTCGAATCGCGGGCTGCGATTCTAATCGGTGGACGTCTCGGACTAAGACCTGGTGAGACGACACATCTGAGTTCGTCGTGGATCGATCACGAGCGACAAATGATCCGCATTCCCGAGCATCACGCCTGTACCAAAGGGAGGGATGGTGGCCTCTGTGGTTATTGTCGGCAGGCAATCGAACAACGCCTACGACATAATCCAGATAGTAGATTCGAAGATTTTGCTGATCTGTATTGGCTTCCAAAAACAGAAGCGGCTGCTCGAACAGTACCGTTTCATTTTTCGTATCGAGTTCGAGTTGCGATCGACCTTCTGATTACGGAACACGGTGGCTGGCCGTACTCCTTCTCAACATTACAACGAAGATTGAATACCGCCCTTGATCTCGCTCCGCGTCTTTCTAGAAACACAACTTCATTACACGGTCTTCGAGCGACGGCAGCCTCCTACCACGCCAGCAGAGGATTAGACTTAGCGGCACTTCGGGCAATGTTCGGTTGGGAAGATATTGCTACAGCTCGACAATATCTCAACGTAGACGGAGCAATGACTCGTCGGGCGCTCAACAACATTCACTAATGCGAGTTGGTTAGTGAGCTGTATTCAGAATAGTGTTTCTATGGCTTCGGTCCTTCTTTTTTAAGTATATTGTATTTCTCAAGTACTGTGTCGAAGTAGTCTTCAGTCATAATCCGGGGGTTTGAGACCCTGTGGAAATCCTTAAGTACAAATTGAACTTCCATATGTTCTAGACCGTAAGCGTGGAATGCCGCAGCGTCAATTTCGGCCTGGATTTCACGCCTTGCTTCTTCAGTCGTTGCAGGATCAATTCCTCCGAGACGGTCGCGCATTTCGGCGAATCCATCACCGTAGCAACTCAGCAGAGCAGCCCGTTCTGAAATATAGTGGAACCAATTATCATCCTCAGAAAGATCAGGCATCTGTGATTCTTTAAACTTATACATGACAATACCGGTGTCTACCTTAGTTCTAAGCAGGTAATCAAGCGGGATTGAGTTGAGAAGCCCGAGCTTAGCGAACAGTTCCTCGTCAGAGAACATCCGGGTATAGAAGTTATGAAGTGGGCTTTCTGAGAGTCCTTCCTCGTAGGGCTGAATCAGGTAGCTGGGGATAGTCAACAATGTGTTGTGACAAACGATTCCCTTCGGCAGTACCGAGGCAATGAGTGTCCGCTCATTAGTGGAGTTCGTAATTCGACGAATACCGATTCGATATTCAGTGGAATCCAGAAGTACGTCATTTTCGGTGAGTGGTTCCCCACGATGTTGCTCCAATAGGTCATTGACGAATCCTTTCTGAGAGCCCGTACCATCAAACGCTTCATAGATAGCGGATTTGAGATCGCGAACAGTTTTCTCCCGCATCCGTTGCTTGGCACTTCGCTCTGGGTCGTCATCTTCTTCGACACTCCAAAATTCGGGTTTCTGTACGTCTGTTATGAATTCTGGAGTATAGGAATATTGGTAAATATTCTTACCACCGTAGACAGGGTAATCAGCTTCGGACTTATCCACGAAACGGTCTGCATCACTCGTACGACGGAGTCCCTGATACGGCTCCATATATCCGGTCGGAGCGTCCTTTGGAGCGATGGGGGGATTTTCGATAATCGATTCGAGAACACTGAGTTTCTGTTCGGACTCAATAAATGGGAAAATGCCAGCCTCTGGAGAGTACAATTCTAACACGTCCCGGGGGATGTGAATCGCCTGATTATCGAAATCATCAAAGATTGAAAGGTCACCCTCCATATACTTCCCGGCGACCTGGTTCGTTGAACCACTGTTTTTGAAGACCACTACCCCGAATTTGTACTGGCCGTGAACCTGCTCAAATATTTCGTGATTCTCAAAGATTGTCAGTACGTCAAGAGTAGTGTTATTCAACAGGTGGATTCGAAGGTCTTTGCCTGATGCTCCGTTGAAAACCGCGCCAGGGAGAATTTGAGCGACACGAGAGGAGTCACCAGCAAGCTGGAATACCCGCTCAAAGAATAGAGATGAAAGATCATTCGTGCTGGGATTAACACGGCCATCAATCACAGGACGCTGTAGGTCATATGCAGGCGTGTTCTTGAAGTACTCTGCGCGAAGTTCCATTTCATCCTGGTATTCCTGCCAGCCCTCAGCGATATCATCATCTTCTAGGAGCTCTTCTTGGACTCTATCTTTGTCGTCGGGTAGTCGTGTTCGAAATGTCTCATCGTATTTGGAGAAATAGTCGTCACGTAGCGGCTTGATACGGTCCCATGGAGGATTTCCGATGACAACATCGAATCCGCCGTCTTCGTACACAGGGGCGAACTCCAACACCCAGTGAAATGGACTGAATTCCTGTAATTTTCCTTTATCAACTTCGTCAAGCCCCGCAGCGTGGAATTGGTCTAATACTTTCTCATTCAATTCTTGGCTATGAGAATCAACTAGCGATTCAGCAAGCTGGCGTGCATTTTGCGCCTCAGCAGTACTGGTGGCCTTTTGGTGGCGTTTGATCGCGTTGATTACATCCTCATATAATTCCTGTACGCCAGTTCCGACGCCGCCGCCCCAATTAGTGAGGGATGCATCGCCGTCGTCAGTTATTTCTACTAAATTTGTGAACCCGACAAGGGAATTTCCTTGTCGGATATTGAAGTCAATGTTCGGTAGCGGTTCAACCTCATGTGGCTCATCTTCAAGATCTGCAACCATCGAGAGCCACAATCGAAGTTTGCAGATCTCGACGGCCCCTTCATCAATGTCTACCCCACAGTAATCACGTTTGGTTAGTTATCATAACGCAATTATGGGGTTTAGCTCAGCTGCATTACCGGACCTCAGATAGCGATAGCCAAACTGGATTAATCAATTGAGATGGGTTCTGTGGGAAAAGACTTCGTGAGAACTCTACTGAATCGTTGCTATCCGTACATTCATTACGTTATGATTTCTTCAATGACCCATGGCTCTCCAGCAAATCACCGCGACCGATATCGCGAGCTGGGACTCTCTACAGGATATCGCTGACTCGTTTGAGAAACGTGGACTGAAACCCCGTCGGAATCTCGGAGAGGACAACGAACTTGTCCTTCAACTAGCCGATGACGAATTCGTTGTACTCGTCAACGCAGGCCCTGGTGAATCAGCGACCGACTTCAAACCAGACAACCGTTCCCGACACACGAACCTCGTCGCCACGAACGAATTCAATGAATTTACTTTTCTCACCCGAACGCGCAGTTGGGAAGGTCAGCAGCACGGTCGTATCAAGCATCAGAAAATCTCGTTCACCAAAGAACAGTTCACAAGAGATAGTGGAGAAAAGAACACCGTTCTGAAGAAGCTCAATTCGATCGAATACGGTTCCTCAGCTGCAATTTATGATACGCTGTACGATACGCAACAAGTAGTCAAAGAATTTTACGAGGAGTTCGAAGACCTCCGCACCGAGCTCGTTCAGGAAGTTTCCGGTATCCCAAGTGACCGGGGCGATGCGAAGCAACGCTACGTGCAAGTTATCCTTGATCGGATGATTTTCCTGTACTTCATACAGGAAAAGCGCCTGCTAGACCGGAACCCAAACTACCTTCACGAACAGCCTAGCGAGGTAGTGGCTGACGGCGAAGACCGTTACGAAAACTTCTATCAGCCGCTGTTCTTCGACTACCTTGCAGAAGATAAGCAGAACCCCGACTTCGGTAGCCTCCCATACTTGAACGGTGGACTGTTTGCCAAAAACCCTGTTGAGGAAGAGTTCTCGGACGCAAAGCTTGGTGAGTCAGCTCAGGAGACGAACAAGCTCTTCGACGAGATCTTGAATTTCCTGTCGGGGTGGAACTGGAATGTGGACGAACGGCTTGATATCGTTGATCCGAAGAACCTCTCGCCTGCCATTCTCGGGCATATCTTCGAACAGACGGTCAACCAGAAAGAGATGGGCGCCTACTACACCCCTGAGGAGATTACCGGCTTCATGTCCCGCCGGACGATTCACCCGTACCTGCTTGACCAACTCAATGACGTCGTAGATGCCGAATACAACGAAATTGACGACGTATTCGGGTTCCCGAGTGTAGAATCCGGTAGTAGTGAAGTGGCATTAGCAGATGGCGGAACGATGACTCAGCAGGTACCCACTGAGAACGTAGACACGGAGCACGTCGAAACGCTGTATCACGACATACTGAAAGAGGCGCATGTCCTTGATCCAGCAGTTGGTAGTGGTGCGTTTCTGCTCGCTGCACAGGATGTGTTGGTGGATATCTATATGCAGTGTCTCGAGTACTTCCAGCAACTCGAAAGTGAAAATAAGGGGTGGGAGTTAGATTCCCGCACACGTGATGAGTTAGAAGAGGTCAATAAAGGACAGGGAGGGCCCTCGCTATACGCGAAGCGGACAGTTATTCTGAATAATCTCTACGGGGTAGACATTGATGAAGGGGCCGTCGAGATCTGCAAACTTCGATTGTGGCTCTCGATGGTCGCGGATATCGAAGACGAGCCCAACGAGGTCGAACCGCTGCCGAATATCGATTTCAATATACGCCAGGGGAATACACTCATTGGGTTCACGGATGTCGAAGAAGTAGCCACTAAGAGTGGGGATGCATCTCTTTCGAACTACGGCGGTGGAACTGGGACTGGAATCAAAGAGATGTACGAAGGGGTGATCGAAGCCATTGAACGTCACCAAGATGCGACAAGCTCTAAAGTCGCTACAAACGCGCGGAAGCTAGCAGAATCCCGGATTGAGTCTCACAGTGAGAAACTGAATAAAAAAATTCTCGACCAGTTCCACGATGCGGGTATCGAGGAGATTGATGAAAAGACACTAGAAGAATATCACCCGTTCCATTGGGTGATTGAATTTCCTACGATCTACCGAGATGGTGGGTTTGACATCATCATCGGAAATCCACCCTGGGACGTACTCACACCGGATCGAAGTCACTTCTTCCCCAAGTACGACGAGCGGTTCAGAACCCGACTTCCAAGTGAAAAAGACAGAAAAGAGGAGGAGCTTCTATCGAATCCTGACATCGCAGCTGAATATGAAGAATTCAAGAAAAATATGCAGATTCGGTCCGATTATTATAACTCATCAGACCAATATAAACTGCAGAAACCGACAGTTGGTGGCCAGACAGTCGCAACCGAAACCGATCTCTCACTGTTGTTTTTTGAGCGAGTTACGCAGTTAGCTGGTTCAAACTCGTATGTAGCGCAAATCATGCCTGGCAATTTCTTCCTTGGGGCTACTGCGAAGGATCTCAGAAGGTATCTGATTGATAAGACCAGTGTAGAACACTTTGTGCAGTTTGAGAATAATGGGATTTTCCAAGGGCTACATGGACAATATAAATTCGCGATTTGTACATTCAAAAACACCGGAGCAACTGAGAATGTGGAAGGTGGGTTCGCTGCTGGCGATACATCGATACTCCGGAACTTCGACCAAAACTCGATTAATATCCCAGCAGAGGTTCTGCTTGAATACTCGCCCGAGTCACGTATCTTCCCCTTCTTCCGGTCACAAGAATTGATCGACTCGCTGTCTAAATTCGTAGACCACCCTCCAATTGGAGAGAAAGTTGGAGACGATTGGTTTGTCTCTTTGTACATGAAGGAGCTTGACCGGGCAAATGACTCCAATCTCCTCATAGAACAACAAGAGGACGGCGATTACCCAATTTACGAAGGAAAGAATATGCACCAGTTCGCCTATGATGACACCTCCGTCTTTGACATCAACCCTATATCTCTCTGGGGAGTGGACGAAGGCGATCCAGACCGAAGTGCGAAACACAGAGTTCGGATGAAGAACTTCCGGTCACGTGATCCTGATGCAAGTTTGAAAAAGGCAATCTACAACAAATTCGATGGATCAGGCTCGCAGAAGTCGTTCGTCAACGATCTGCTTGAGCAACATGGTCGACCAGAACTATCAAAGGAAGATGTGCTGCTTGACTGCACGAAGTACCGAATCGCTATTCGAAAGATTACGAATAGCACCAATGAACGGACATTAATCGCGGGGGTCATTCCAAAGGACACCGTCACTGTACACAGCATCGCCACAGTCCGCCCTCATGTTGTGGAACCAACAGAGGATGATCTCGGTAATTACCCGATGCACAGCGCCTACGAAGAGGTGTTTACCGATGAGGAATTATTCGTCGTTCTTGGATTATTGAATAGCATCCCAATCGACTACCTGATGAGGACAAAGATCGACACCAATATCGTCCAATACAAACTTAATGAGACGCAACTTCCTCGACTCACTGCCGGTGACAACTGGTTCAATTGGATTTCTCAGCGTGCGGCGAGACTGAATTGCTATGGAGACGAATTCTCCGGAATGCGCGACCGCCTCGGTGGTATTGATCCAGCTACTGATGCAGAAAAACGCCGGGAGTTACAAGCAGAGATCGACGCTGCTGCATTCCATGCCTATGGGATGAACGAAGAAGAGACAAGATTCATACTCAATGATTTTTACCAGGTAGACAATCCAAAGCTAATGGATGATCCCTATTTCGATCTCGTGTTTGAGAAGTACTCCGAGTTAGATGAAGAGGGGCCTTACCCGTAGGTCCCCTCACTATAGGTTACCGAACTTAGTCAGGTTCCGATAACGCCCCAACACATTAGTCTGGCCTGTACCTCGCTTTCGCCTACGAGTTTAGCTTGGTACTCTGTTGAACTTTCTACGTTTTCTTCAAGAAAGAGTTCAAGCTGCTTCAAGAATTCTACGGGGGGCCACTCAGGGAACGAGTCATACTGATCGTTATGCCGAAATGTATTCCGAAGAATTCGGTCTTCGTCAGTATTTGCTAACTTCACATCTTGAAGCGTCTCACGAAGGTCACTAGCCCACTCTTCAAGGGTCTCGTAGTCATCTCTCTGAACAGATATCTCACCGTGGTTTGGCTGTAGGTAGTGAGCAATAAAATCGAGGATGGTCTCTTGCTCTTTCGAGAATGCCTCCCCCTGCTTGAATGCACCTTCGACTTGCCCTTCTCGAATCGCTTCCAAACGGTCATCGAGAACATCCTGGATTGCCTCACGGTTTGACAGCACGTTCTCAGCGTCTCCAGTGATCGGTTCACCACCTACCGATGGATCAATCTTGAGCGTACCAACAGGACGCTCCTTTACGTCGTCAGTGAACGGTTTGTAGTAGAACCCCCGACGAACACGCCCAAGTGGTGGGTTGTGATCTTCGTCATCAAACCAGAGGTGAGCAAGAGCAAACACGCCGGGCCGTGGCCCTACATCGTGGTCGGTTACGTTCGTGTACAGGCGTTCGCGCTCCTCTGGGGCCTCTTCGAAGTAGTCTGCCGCGTATTCAAAGTCGTCTTCTGAAAGTCCGAAGTCCTCGTTCAGTTCCTTCTTGAGCAAGAATCGCTCGTAGGCCGCGTGCTCGTTACTCCCCGCATTTCGAAGGAGGGGATTCTTACTCGTGTCATCAAGCTCGTTCACGTCATCGATTTCTCGGGACTTCTGAAGCGAGTCTTCGATCTCATCCACCTGAAGTTCACCAATCGTCTTTTCGGTGTCGACACCCGTCTTCTCCAGAATCTGGTCCTCATTCGGGTCTAGAATATTATTCTCTTTCCCGACGATGAGCGCGATGTCGTTGATCTTTGCCTGCAGCCGCTTCAGGAGCTTAATCGCAGCTTCGATATCTCCATCAGGATAGAAGTTGTGGACGTACTTCTCCTCAGTACTCCCGATCCGGTCGATACGCCCCACACGCTGAACGATCCGCATCGGATTCCACGGAAGGTCAAACGAAATTTGAACTGCGACGTCCTGGAGATTGACCCCCTCGGATAGGGTATCGGTTGCCACGACGTACTGTAGTTCCGATTCACCGGACTCAGCCAGCGTTTGCTGATACCCCGAGGCCTCCGGTGCAAATCGCTTGATAACGTCTTGTTTGTTGTCGTCACCACCTTTGACGACGGCACTATTCGCCTCTGTTACCGGGGAGTCAGGGTTGTTGAGGAGCGTTCGATGAACGTAGTCCGCGGTGGCACGGTACTGGGTGAAGACGAGGACCTTCTCGTCATCGTATCCATGGAGTACGTCCGCGAGCCGCTCAACCTTCGGGTCACGAAACTCCCGTAACGAGAATACCGCCTCATAGAACTCCCGCGTCGCCTCATCGACGTCAGTCAGGTCACTTTGCGGGTAGAGGATCGGGTTTAATTCCTCTTCGGGGACGTCCGGAAGGACACCGACATTATGATCGTGAAGCCACTGCCGTGTCGAAACAGCTTGATCGCTCAAATCGCCAGAATCCTGTGCGATATCGCCGATGAACTGGGACAAGAAGTAGGCGAGAAGCGTCAAGTCCTCTCGAATGTACGTCTTCACCTCACCGATTGTCGCATCCGTCAATTCGTCTGGGGTATCACTCTCAGCTTCCTCATCGGCACGAACAGCGGTCGTATCGAATCCGAACTCTTCCAGTGTCTGTTCAAGATCTTCGGCGGCATCACTTCCCTCCACAAAGTCATCGAGCGTCTCAGATTCTTCGTCGTTCTGTGCCGCGCGCAGCATATCGATTTGCTCGTCTTCTGGAAGCCCATCAAGGAGGCCGAGAAGTTGCCGTTCACTCTGATGAAGGGTTTCAATGGACTGTACGAACGCGTACGTCGAAGATTCCAGCCGCTTGAGCAGATTCAGCTTGTATAACGCTTTTAGTGTGCCACCTGCTTTCGGGTTCTTCACCGTGATATGCGGGAGGTGAAGCGCGTCCATTACGTCCGGCAACATTCGGTATACCGGCTGGTACGCCGCAGGGAGCGAGTATTGCTCCTTGCTTAGCGTTGGGGGCTTGAAGCTCATTTCGAAGTCCTCCCCATCTTGGATCTGGTCTTTGACGTGCTTCCGCGTTCGAAGCACCATCACTTCGTTCAGAATCTTCGAGATCTCCTCCGAGTGCCGCTGAAGTTGCTCGGTGATTTTCCGTTGTTCTTCCTCACTGGCTTCCTCCTTGCCAGCAGCGATCTTCTTCCGAGCCTCCGAAAGCTCGATGTACTCTTCGAAGGCATCGAAATCCAGTGACGCCTTGTTCCGTAGTTCCTCAGGACTAGTGAACAGACTAATGAGATTCTCTAAGTCGGTCGCTGAATTGTTGATCGGTGTTGCTGTCAGCATTATCATCGTCTTCCCGCGGAGCTGTCGCAGATTTGCATGTCGACGAGTTCCCTTGTAATCATCCTCGTCATTAGGGTCCGGCCGCCACTTGCCGTGGTTCCGGAACCGATGAGCTTCGTCAATGAGTATGACATCGAATCTGTCTTTGAGGTCCT
The DNA here is from genome assembly GCF_059802635.1 of Haloferax sp. SDI50. Lineage (NCBI taxonomy): Archaea > Methanobacteriati > Methanobacteriota > Halobacteria > Halobacteriales > Haloferacaceae > Haloferax > Haloferax sp. SDI50. The sequence continues at coordinate 55,641 of NZ_JBPULL010000004.1, read as the reverse complement.
GTACCTCCTCATACGCGAGATTCTGGAACTTGCTAATGCTCATCACCTCCAAGTGAGTCCCATCGACTTCGAGGCCGAAATACGGATTGCCGTCTTCATCAGTATCGTTTTGAAGAAGGTCTCCCCACTGTTCGGTGAGGTTCGCAGGTACAATGAGAAGGCAGTGATCCCCTCGTTGACGGTAGTCGTGAAGAAGTTCACCGCCAATGAACGATTTCCCGAGCCCGACGGAGTCAGAGATGATACAGCCGTTGAACTGGGAGAGTTTCTCCTTCGCGCTTTCGTATCCGAGTGTCTGGAAGTAGTACAGCGGGCTATCCCGGATGTTGACGTTCCCGCTCAGTTCGTCGTATGCGAGAAGTTTGTACAGCTCGAATGGTTCAATGTACGTGCCTAAGTCATCAGCCGTCTCTTCATCATCTGGTTTCTCTTCCTGGTGATCCTGCCAGTCTTGGTACTTGTCGCTGTTCTCAATGATCCGGATGATCTCTTCGCTGAAGTCCTCGGCATTGGCCCACTGGTTATCGTACCAGTCTTCGAACGCCTCTGCTTCAGGACGGTCTTGACTCGTAAGGTTTAGTTCGATATTGTTTCGGTGGCCACTCGCGGTGAAGTTTGAAGACCCGACAATCGTCGCACAGGGACGCGTATCCGTATCGTCGTCAGCTGCCCAGTCATCATCGTCCTGTGGCGCTCTAAATGAGGCTCCTTTGGCGTGGAAGTAGCCGTTCTCTGGATTTCGCACACGGACGCTAACCTTGTCTTCGGCTATGAAGTCTCGCAGCCGGTCCAACCGTCCTAACTGTGCGTTGTTGAGCTCCTCGATGCTCTCTTCGACCTCATCTTTGAGCTCGTCACGTAGGCTTTGGCCCTCTCCGATTTCATCTGCTGTATTCCGATTCGTTTGTCGCCCCATCAAGATACGAAGGGGCGCGTGACCAAGTTCGTCTGGGTCGGCGAGTTGTTCGAGATCTTCTCGATACAGGTCGAATCCAGAAAGGTAGAAGTAGCCGGTAGCGATTCGTGCTTCTTCGATTTGTGGGATGATCTTCCTGTAGACATCTTCGACAGTCCGGTTGGCGTTATCGACGAGAGGAGGGAGAGAAATCATCGTGTTGCCGAATGTATCCCTCAAGGTGACTTAGTATTTGGTGAGAAAAATTGAGTCGTCTATCGGCTCACCATTGACAGAATTATGTAGTGGTAGTGTGCAATTCAGGATGAAACCGAGTTTATGAGAGATCGGAATTGGCGAGGGAGGCTCTCTACGTGGACTCATTCCCTCATAGTTCGATATGTCCTTCTTACGATTACCGCGGTCGCGGTAGCTGCGCCACTGACCTCCCCCCTCACTCCGACTGTCGAGTTCGAGAAAGGCGTCCACGAACGAAAATACCTCCGAAAATAAGAATGACGGACCACCAGTACGAAGAGGGTGATTGCGTCCGAATCGATATCCCTGACGAGACGGACCCTGACTACGATCGGTACCACGGTCGTCACGGCGAGATCGTCGCTATCTTGGAGGACGATGCTGGCGTCGTCACAGGCGATTCTCGCGATGCTGTTCTATATCGTGTTCAGCTTGAGGATAGAACGAAAACTGATGTCCGGTGGCGGGATCTCCGGCCATACTGAGGTGTCGTTCTAACGTAATTCCGGAAGTTCCCGGAAGCCTGTATTTTCCACAAATGAATCGCGTTACAGCTCGGGGAGAATCACAGATGGAACGGGACTAACTGAATCGTTTCCGGAAATACCCCAGTCACGTTTTTAGTACTAGCCAGAAAACCAGTCTATCAAGCAAAGATGATCCGCGATGCTCGCGTTCTCCGCACCGGGTTCGTTCCTCGGGAAGTTGAGCATCGCGACGCCGAAGTCAACCACCTCTCCAGCGTTCTTGAGCCCATCACGAACGGAGAACCAGCCGACACAGCTATCGTCACCGGACCCAGCGGGACGGGAAAGACCTGTATCTCAAAATTCGTCACGGAACGACTTCGGGAAGAAGTTCTCGACGTCGAGGCCACCTACGTCAACTGCTGGCGTAACTACACCCGGTTCCGCACGCTCTACCAAATTCTCGACGATCTCGGCGCCACCATCGACATCCACCGGCAGTCGACGCCCCACGACGAACTCGTCGATCGCCTCCAGCAGCATGACGGCCCGCGAACCGTCGTCATCCTCGACGAGGTCGACCAACTGGAGGACCCCAGCGTCATCTACGACCTCCACAGCCTCCCGCAGTTCGCGATCATCTGCATCGCGAACAAGGAAGAGGAGCTGTTCAGCCGCGTCGACGACCGCCTCGTGAGTCGGCTACGCTCCAGCGAACACGTCCGGATGGACAAGTATCACGACGAGCAGCTGTACGACATCCTAAGTGCGCGGGCGAAGTGGGGCCTCGACGAAGACGTCATCGCAGACGACCAGCTCTATCGAATTGCCGACGCGGCCGCCGGCGACGCCCGCCTCGCGATCGGGATCCTCCGAACGGCTGCCGGCAAGGCTGATCGCGAGAACCACGAGCGCATCACCGACGACATCCTCCTGGACGCCGCCGAGGATGCCCGGGCCCAGATCAAGCAGAAGAGCCTCGACTCACTCACCCCCCATCAGCGGGTTGTCTACGACATCGTTCGCGAGCACGGCCCAGTCGGGCCGAGCGAGATTCACGAGGCCTATACAGAGGAGGTCGACGACCCACGGACGAAACGGACTATCCGCACGTACCTCTCGAAGATGGAGCAGTACAACCTCCTCAAGGCGGAAGGGACGAGTCGGGATCGAGAATACTCGCTCGTCGATTCGGCAGCTGCGTCGCCAATGTAGTGACGAGGGAGTCTACTCCGATCCGCAGCAGGATTCGCCGAGGCCCGATTATTTGTGGTCAAGCAGCTCGACAACCTGGCGTCGTCGTTGGCGGGATTGTTGACTCGGATCGAGATCTCGTAGACAGCCAAATATCCAGATGTAGCGTCGACAGACAGACTGTACCCGTCTAACCCAGGGTGGTCAGAAATTCATCGCTTTTCGATACTGGTGATATACAAACCAAATCCCGAGTGCAAGCGGCAACATGAAATAGAGAAATGTCGGATTTTCCCTACTCACGTATGCTGGGATGTGGAGCAAGCTGAGGGCGCAAGCTGCTGTCATACCTATGATAATCGGCGGCTGTATCTTTTTTGCCCAAGTGATCCGGCGAGAGGGGCCTCCTTGAATCACCTCGTAAAACATCAACGTGGATACAATGAGGAGAATACCCTGTTGAACCGGTGCCTGTGAGAGAATTTTTGGAACAGTCACTGGGTCACTAACAAGCGCAATCCCGAGTAGTGTGATTACAGAATAAATTCCAGATCGAGCCCGTTTTAGTGTGGTTGCATAAACACCGACACTCCCAATTAGCAGGCCCGCAGTAAGGACTGCAGTGGCACCGAGATAGCCTTCGATAAGTGAGTTACTGAAAAACAACCAGGTCCCACTATACAGCGCTGAGAGCGTGAAACCCACTGTAGGTTGCCAAGGTGAAACTTTCTCAAGTGATAACGAGAGAAATCCGGCAGAAGTTACGAGGAGGAAGGCAATCCACAACACCGCGAGAAGGAAGGTAAACGAGAGATTCATAGAAAATCTCGGAGGAGCCATAACACGCCACTCAAAAACGGCCAAAGTGACACCGATCAGTATGAAGGGCCCGACAGTAGCAACCGTCGAACGACCGAACTGATGTGGTTGTGTCCATAATGCTGCAACGATCTTATCCGGCCATAATCCACCAATCAGCGTCGTGATGAACGATTGTAAGCGATCTGGCTTATCGTATGTCGCTTCCGGATCAAGGTTCTCCGGTTCCTCTTGGTCTGTAATAGAGATTCGACTGATTTCTTCAGCGTTGATATAGATATATCTCCCCAGTGGATGCTTTTTTACTATTTCACCCGCGTCGTTATCAACGAGACGAGTTGGAGAACGGAGTAAGATACCGGCCTCATCTGCAGTATCGCGCTTAATCCCAGCTTTCCCACGAAACAATTCTCCTGATTTCGTCCGAACATCCACGCGTTTGCCCGGGGCAATATGATCAAAAAGTAGCTCTCGATTTGAGTCTCCAGCAGTAATTCGAACTTCATCGAGAAAATTGTACGCGAAAGCCCCATACAGCGCGCCAATAACCGAACTCAGTACGAAATGGCAGGCATATCCAAACGCGAGTCGTTCCAACCGCAGTCCTGTTTCACTCCCAGGAGGGAGCTGAGTCGATTCAGAACTGGTGACTGGCTCAACACGAACAATATCGGGGATCAGAGTGAGGTCATTCGTTAAGAGGAAGACGATTGCATACAGAATCGCAACAGACAGCGTGCTAATTATCCAACTGTACGCAACCGTATCTAATCGATCATAGTCGTCTGTCCGACGAGCAACATACTGTCGAATTTTGAGCCCTGCATAGCCCGGGAGAATGAACACTGGGAGCAGGAGGACCGCAACAACATTCGGAAATGAAAACCCACCCAGCTGCAATACCAAGAACGGCTTCCCAAACAAAGATGGTCACCCAGATCTCGCGTTACCGCTTCGAATTAATCGTATACTCAGGATATGCTTCATAGACCTCATCAAGCAATTCCAACAGTGGTATCGAATTGAATTCGTCAAGAACCGCGGAGACGCGACCTCTCATATCCTCATCAGTCAATATATCAGTGTCTGCAATTGCATCCTCATCTTCGTCAGACCAGTGGTAGACCTCTTTCTCGTTACCGGCCGGAGTTTCTTTGATTTCACGCTGGATAGTCCCCTGCTTTGCAAGCTCGTCTAACCAGTCATGGAGTTCTTTTGAATATGGCCCATAGTTGTGTGGTTTGTAGTCAAACTTCTCGTCGTCACTTATTTCGTCCATATTCAATAGATCGCCCTCTTGGAGCAGGAAGACTAGCTTCTGAAAACGGGTGATTCCCTGGATTTCATTGTCACTGGCCAATTTCAGCAGTGCTAATGGAATCGCCCGCTTCGTTTCGTTTGTCGGCTGCCCAAGGTTCAACATAGTCGTTCACCCCGTATCCATAGCCGTATACGGTACTGTTAGCGGATACTACCTAGCACGAGTTTGTGGGCGCGTAAAAAAGTATCTGGTGGTGGATCATTTATATACACATAGATAGTTGCTTCTGATTCGGAGCCCAGAAATCCCGCCGGAACACAACGAAATTGCTGAAATCAGGCTTGAAGTAGTGTTCAGGCAGCAAGTCGATCGAACAGTAATGAACGGAACAGATGATTCACCACGGCGCTGGTCTCCTGTATCTGGCTGACTGTCATAGTTCTACTTCCTTTGTAACCCCGCAATCATCGCTCAGCAGGGTCAACAATCTCCTACGTAAGAGCGACCTTTGGTAAGTCTTGGACGTGCTCAATATTTCGCTCTTAGAACTGCGGAAAGATAATTTGACATTTTGAACACCTGCCGCAGTCCGGCGATCTGAGTCCCAGTTGGCTACTCAATTCGCTGCTGGGTACAACTCAACGATCCCTTTCCGCGTTTCTACATAAGAGCGCAATATTTTAACCAACAAACTTTCTCGATAATTCGGAGTGTTGGTTAACCAGAACAGCAGTGGATAAGCCTTATTCTGGAAACCTTCTTGGAAACAGTCAATCGTTCGTGGAAATACGACGACAGAGAGCTGGTTGCTATCTATCTCGTGCCTTCCCTGAAACGCGGAAGCGCCACGCCGCGGCTTATCGGGAACGTAGACAACTAGTCGAGTATGGGAGAACACTCAACGACGAACCGATTGGCGGTGGACCAGCCGACACGGGGGGCTGACCGCAATCGGTCCCTCGCTGACCAGGCCGATCCGACTGCGGACGAGATGCTGCTGCCGCAACTCGACGACGGCATCACCCTGCTCGACGTCGAAGGAGGCCGCGGCGTCCCGATCCTGCACTCGCTCGTGCTCGACCATCTCCTCCTGCACGACGGACCCGCCTTCTGGGTCGACGCAAACGGCCACGCGACGACGACGACACTCGCTCAGATCGTGCCCAGCCAGCGCTTGCTCAACCGAATCCACGTGGCACGCGGATTCACTGCCTACCAGCACTACGGCGCCGTCTGTGATCTCCCGACGGCAGTGAACAAGTCGATCCAGATGTTCACCACTGATGCCGGGACGGCCGGTCGAGGGGAACCGAGTCGTGACGAGGACACGTCGCCCCACACACCTGCCCTCATCGTCGCGCCGGCCGTCGACGCCCAGTACCGCGCCGACGGTACCCTTGGCGAGACCCACGCAAAAACCCTCCAGACCCGAACTCTCGCCCGGTTGGCGACCTACGCCGATGGGTACGACATCCCGGTGCTCGTTACGCGAAACGAACGAAACGAATTCACCGAGCCAGTCGTGACGGTCGCCGACCATCACCTCGAGTGCGAACAAACTCGGATGGGCCCACGGGTCGTCGGCGAGGACTTCGAGACGCTCGTCTATCCCGTCGACGACGGCGCGTACTACCAGACGACGTTCGCGTACTGGCGGCAGCTGCTCGCGGCACGCGCCACGCAGGTCGGCGTGGAACCGACGACCTCGACGCCGACTCCCGAGGGCGTTGGGACGGGCGTCACAGCTGACGGTGAAACGGTGGCGGCTACCGCGGATCCCCTGCTCGATGCATGGACGGCGACCGGGACAGGAGGGCGATAGCGATGGGACGCACGAACCCGACGTACCGAGATGCACTGCGGGCCATCGAAGAGCGCTGGGCAGAGTTCCGGCAGGCACTGCGGCGTCGCGACCAGCCGCGCTTCGACCGGCTGTTCGAGTACGCCCGCAAGCACGCCGACGCGAGTGGGCTGTTGAACCACCAGAACCCGCTGCTGCCGGCGCTGCTCAGCATCGATCTCGAACAGGAGGCCCGCCTCGACGACCACGAAGAGCGCCTCGGGGAACTTGAGACCGCACTCAAAAACAAGGGCGGAAGTACCGAGAGGCAGTCTGGTCACGACTCCAATGACCGGGAAGTTTGATTATGGGAGTATACAATAGGACAGATATGGCAAACAAAGAGCAAGAAGAGAATCCCTTAGCGGATTTGTATGTCGATGCCAGTGAGGATCGGGAAAGAATACGGGACGCGATCTCAGGCTTGATCGGAATTGATACCGAAACCGCAAAGCCAGTCCTGCGCGAAAAGTTCAGTTCCTCAACATCGAAGAAGCAGTTTACAGCGCTTCTACTGTATCGGCGAGCCTTACTGAGCCTTGATGAGCTTGAAGAAGAGGAGACAGTCGGGCAAGACTCAACCTATTTTGCGGACCTGATTGGTGTTGACGACAGTACCATCCGACACGCAGCGACCGATCTGGATTTTGTCGTTAATGACGACGAACAGGGAGGGTACCTCATTCCGCCTCATAAGACCCATCAGGCTACGAAATGGCTTAATTCAGGCGAGGAAGATTGATGAGTTACGCGACACCCCGAAAGGACGCCTCCGTAGGAAATCTACTCTCTCTGTGTGAAATTCTTCGAGAGGGCCCCCTCCCTCGCGAGGAAATATATGAGGAGGCAGACATCGGGCGAAGTTTAGTTGGCGATACAATTGAATACGGGAGTCGACTGGGATTCCTAACGGACTCGGAAGAGGAAATTAAAGCGACTGAACGGGGGATTGGTGCAAGCTATTGCGACGAGGGGGATAGTGATCTTGAAGAACACATCATAGAAGGGCTCAGCGAGCATGATCTCTACAGATGTACTCGAAACTCTGGCTCCAGAAGCACAAGACAGCGGGGTAATTACAAAGAAAGATGTCCTCCGGACCTTCCGAACCGAGATGGGATTGAGTGGGAGTGAAAGCACGTTAGGAGATGCTGCAATTACTTTCCTGCAAACACTCGATGCTGGTGGGTGTGGGGACTATATCGTCGGTCGACGTGGAAAAGAATCTCGGGTAGAGGTTACGGAGGACTTCGAAAATATCGTAGAGAAGATAACAACCGTAGATACTGAAATTGGACAGAGTGACCGAGACGCGTCTCCGAAATCGAGTGATAATCCCGAAGTTGAACCAGACACCTCCGAGAGGGATATCCCATCTCAGCGAAGTCCGAATCAGGACGGGAGGGGCCAACACAAGTCAGTGAATCGAACTCAATCAGACTCGTTCACTGTCAGTTCTAGAATTGAGCGGTGATGATGAACCCGAGAGTGTTGAACAACTGATTCTCGCAATACGTCGCGGTCTCGAGAAGGATCTCAGCAACGAGTTAACGAATACGGGTGGAGTAGGGGGTGATTCTGCAAACAATCAAGATTCTGAAGAGGATTCAGACTCTACAGATCAATCACTAGATTCTTTCATGAGTCAGGATACGACGAATGAGGAAAACGGAGGCGAATAGCGAGGAAAGGTCCAAAATATGACAGAAATAGTATAGTTTTTACGTTAACAGCCCGTGGGTTCTCCTAAGAATGGCCTATGTCTAATCAGGCCGCTTCCGGGAGTGGAGCTTCGGAGGCGAGCTCCCAAGATGAAATCCAGATTAACGAAGCGGGAGACACTCTTCCCGTCGTCGAAGTTCTTACTGGAAGAGGGGTGATTTTAGGCAAATCAGGCAGCGGGAAGAGTAACACGGCAAGTGTCGTCGTAGAGGAACTGCTCGAAGACGGCTATCCAGTACTGATCGTCGATGTCGACGGGGAGTACTTCGGGCTCAAAGAGGAGTATGAACTTCTACATTTAGGAGCGGACGAAGAGTGTGACTTGCAGGTCGGGGCTGAGCATGCAGAGAAGATCGCGGAACTAACCCTCGAGGAGAACATCCCCGTCATTCTCGATGTGTCCGGGTATCTCCACGAAGAAGACCAGAAAGAACTAATCAAAGAAGTCGGGCGACATCTCTTCGCGAAAGAAAAAAAGCTGAAGAAACCGTTTTTATTCCTTATTGAAGAGATTCATGAGTATATCCCAGAGTCGGGGCTCGACGATGCTGGGCAGATGCTCATCAAAATCGCAAAACGAGGGCGAAAACACGGTCTCGGGCTCTGTGGCATCTCGCAACGTCCCGCAGATGTCAAAAAAGACTTCATCACCCAGTGCGACTGGCACGTTTGGCATCGTCTGACCTGGGAGAATGACACGAAGGTTGTACGCAGAGTCTTGGGGCCGGAATATGCGGAGACAGTCAAAGACCTCGATGATGGTGAAGCGATCCTCCATACGGACTGGAATGACCAAATCAGCCAGGTTCAGTTCCGTCGAAAGTATACCTTTGACGCAGGGGCGACACCGGGGCTGGAGGAGATTGAGCGGCCGGATTTGAAATCTGTCAGCAACGATATCCTCTCGGAGCTGGAAACGATATCCGAAAGGAAACAGGCCGAGCAGAGTGAAATAGAACGCCTCCGATCTGAGCTGGAATCGCGTGAGGAGCACATCAATGAACTTCAAGAAGAATTAGAGAGGTCTCGTGATGTTAGTGACCTCGCAGAGCGGTTTACTGAAGCTCTCGTTGAGGCTGATGGCCAAAGAAAATCTTCGGAGACGATTGAGGAAACCGTTGAAGAGATTCGGGAAGAAAAAAACGAGCAGATACGTTCGCTACAGGAGGAGAATCAGAAGCTCCGCCAGGAGAACCGAGAGCTGCACAACCGAATTCAGGAACTTGAGGAGGCCGCCGATCACGTCGAAAGCATCGAGGCCCTCAACGAGAATATCGAAGAAGTGTCAGAAGCGTATCTTCGATTGGGTGAAGCACTCGGTCTGGACCCTCAAGAGAAAGAGATAGAACAGCTCCAAGAGCGCGTTCAAACGCTTCAAAAAGAGCTGTCGGCGCAATCAAACCCTACAACCGAGCAGCCCAGCGAAACGGCCGAGAAGAGTGTTCATACCTATCAAGAATTCCTGAGTGACGAAGCCATCCAAGACAAAATCACGTCTGCAAAGGATGATGCAACGTCACCTCGGTACGTTGAGGGGGTCATCACAGCCATAATGGCGCATAATGAGTCAGTTACCTACGAACAAATCGCCGATGAGCTCAATATTAGTTCCACAGGCCATGTGGCCTCTGCAGTCAATGCTCTCCATAGTCGGGATGTCGTAACGAAATCAAAGAATGGTCGGGTCACAGAAGTCGACCTGAATATTGACGATCTCGATGAAATTCGTGCCGCTGCTGCTCGTCGAGAGGCCTCAGAAGAACTCATAAGCAGTATCTGACTACGGCGTAGCGGCTTGATTATCAAGCTCTGCTGACAGAACTAATTCTCCCTGGGTCTCGTCTTCTGCAATCTCAGTGTACGTGAGCCAAGGGACGAGTCGATTGGCACGAGTTTGAACGGTGACCTCACTCCATCCTTTAAGGTGGGTTTCTGAAACCCGATTCATCACAGTTTCCGCACTGAACCCCCCGTCTGGAGCTTCTTCACAGAATGCTTGAACTAACGGGATCTGTAACAACTCATCAGCGAGTATCGATTTCCGGTTGCCAATGCTGGATTGTTGCAACTCTCTTCCTCGGTCAGTTACAACCGGACCAGTACGAGTATAGTCAGCAATCCCAAGCGCATAACAGGTCGATAGGGTCTTCTCGACCGTTTTTGTAGACATCTCCGTACTCGCCTCCAAATCCTCACGAGAGTCTGCCCTTGAGATGCGGGGGAGTAACTCAAAAACCTTCTCCGGGGCAACGCGGGGACAGTTTGCTCCCCGCGGATTTTCTAAGGGCTCTGTTTCGACCGATACCTGTTCGGGGCTCGAAGCGAGAACGCCGTCAGATCTAGTACCGAGATCAAGATAGCTAATCCAATGGGCATAGACAGAGCCATATGATCGAAAAGTATCTTCAGCCGCAGCACCAGATTTAGTCTCGAAGCTAATTAGCCGACCAGCTTCTTCGAACGTCATTGAGTCGTCCTGAATCTGATTGAGGAGCTTTGAGACACCCGGAAGCTCCTCAAAAGCCTCCCGTAGAGGGGTGAGATCCTGCAGTTGGACGACCCGCCTCGAGTCTTCAGTCACTGACAGGTGGCCATCTTCTCGGTTCACGAGACCGAGAATGACGCCATCGTGAATTTTGTTCATAGCTGTCTTACGCGAATTGCCGAGCCCTTCAGCGACTTCGTCAGTAGTAGATGCCCCACTAGTGATTTCTCCGAGGACATCTTCCGTGTGCTTCGGGCGCCTGAACAGCCGTTTCGTAGTCATTAGTCCCCACCCCCCATCGCATCCTCAATTTCATCAAGAGCCTCCGGAAGGTTCTCAACGAGGACTTCGTGTTTACTTTGGCCCTCCTTCGATAGATACCCCGCTTCGCGAAGTTTCTGAAGGTAATTCCGAACCGTGCGGTCACTCTTGTCGAGACGGCTGTAGAAGAACGACGACTCCAGTTCTGGTTCATCCACGAGGTTGCCTTCATACGCGAACCGTTGCCCGATGAAGTACACCAGAATCTGGAGTTCGGCATCGAGCGACCGGGCCCTGCTGTCAAGATTGATAGTCCCGTCACTATGCAGGTCGAATAGTTTCTTGACGCGGTCAAACTCCGATTCTAAGATCGTCGCATCGTCGACGACGATCTCCTCGTTGATTCGCTCACTCAGATCCATTGTTTGAACCCTCCTCGACGGTTTTTAGGGCGGTCGCAGTCAGTTTCCACAGCTGTGCACGTCCGTCACTACCTGTCCGAAGAATCCAATCACGATCCTCCATACGGCCCAGTACGTCGCTCATATTACCTGCAGGTTGGACTCGACACTCACGATAGGCATCCTCGATATCACCAACCGTGAACTCGTCAACCCCACGTTGGGTTTCAAGGTAGTACGCGATATAGAGGGATCGCTCAGTGTGACTCGAAGGATCGTTCTCCTCAACGAACTCCCTGATGTTCGCTCCAGCGGTTGGCTGGTCTGTCCCATCGAGTCGATTTTCGAGCTCCGTGACTCGCTGCTCCAGTTCCTCAACCTGTTCTTCGAGGCTCTCAGCGCTGTCACTCATCGGTATCATCCTCGTTGATATAGTCACGGACTTGCTCGATACTATGCGAGGGGATTCGATAGGTACCGTCGTCACCCTCGATCAGGCCCTCATTATCTAACTCCCTTACAGTGGGGTACACCGTGTTCTGGTTAACCCCACTTTGTGTGCTAATTTCCCCGGGAGTCATCCACTCGGACTCGACCATATCCAGTTCCGAACGAGCCTTCTGTGCGAGCAGTACTATCAGCGTCTTATTCTTTGCCGTCTGATCCCGAAATCGGTCTTGAGGGATAAGGTCTCCACTCTGTTTGCCAATTCGGATGTACTCCTCCAGTAGATCATGGAGGATCTCTTCATGCATCTGTTCCTCGTCAACGAGCAAGTTTTCGAGCGTTTTCTGGTTCTCGGACATCGACGTTTTCGATTCACACCCCCATATATTTAGTTCTTTGGCAATCTTGTCTCTTTTGCCACTCCTCCATTATCTCGGAAGTACCCACGTTATATAAATGGTTCCGGTTATTGGCCACGCTTTAGAGATTGCCAAGTTGCCAAAAGCGTTTGAAGGGCGAGATGGTATAAATGAAGTCACCCATTTCGGGGATGGCTTGGAGGATCCGTAGGTGAAAGCGAATATTGGTCAGGAAGCATATCGTGTTGTCATCCTGTCGCTTGTATTATTAAGCGTTCAATGATTTCATCAACAGATGAAGGCTTGTTCGAGTACGGTGGTTAACAATGGTAGACGAATTCCGGAAATCATTCCAGAAAAAGGGGAAATACTCAAAACAGCAGTATGTGTACTTGAGAAGGGTTCCTGAAGTCCGTTCACCAAAATGCGGAAACGACACGCCACGGCTTATCGGTGAGTCGACTATCCTAATGACATAGTGCCATTCAACATCGACTTTCTGGACGACGGCCGCGTCCTGGAGTGGGAGGCAACTGCCGACGGCGCCGTCGCGACCGAACGCGATGACTACACCCCACGCTTCTACGTCGTCGCTCGCGACCCTGATGCCGACCTCGACCTTACGACACTCCAGTCGGTGTACGACCAGCACCCGGACGTCGTCGCGACCGAGATGGTTGCGCGACGCCCCGGCTTTCGACGAGACGAGGAGGCCACTCTCGCGGTCGACGTCGCCCACATCGACCGCGTCACCCCACTCGCCCGGCAAGCGCGCCAGCTGTCGGACTATCCAGTCGGGGATCTCGCCTGCTTCAACGTGGACTTCTCGCGGGAGTTCCGGTACTGTCTAGAGACCGGCGCCGATCCGACGCCGGCGAGCGAGCTGTCGACGCTCCGGCTCAGTGTTCCGGTGACCGAAACGAGCAACGACGTCTACGAGGAACTGTCCGTCGCCGGCGACACCGTCACCGGCTCGCCGACGGATATCCTGACCGCCGTCCAAGGGGCACTCGAAGCGCACGATCCGGACGTCCTGGTCTGCTCAACCAGCGAGATCGTCCCAACTCTGTACGAGATGGCGACGGCTGCCGGCGTCGACGACTTCTCGCTGAGTCGGTGGCCGGACGTCGACTACCAGCAGCTCGCGAGCCGGTCGACGTACTCGAGTTACGGCCGCGTCGGCCACTCGCCGGCGCGGTACAACATCCCCGGCCGGGCGATCATCGACGAGTCGAACACGTTCTTCTACGGGGAGACGAACCTCGACGGCGTCCTCGACCTCGTGTCGCGCTCGAACAAGCCCGTCCAGGAGCTTGCGTGGGCATCGATTGGGAACGTGCTCACGGCGATCCAGATCTGCGAGGCCCACGACCGCGGGGTCCTCGTCCCGTGGAACTCCTGGCGCCACGAGTTCTACAAGCAGATGGGGACGCTCCACGACGCCGACCGCGGCGGCTTCATCTTCGCTCCCGAGGTCGGCCTCCATGAAAACGTCCACGAACTCGATTTCTCGAGTCTCTATCCCAACATCATCTGTACCCGGAACGTCTCGCCGGACGTCATCCGGTGTGACTGCCACAGCGACCGCAACGACGTCCCCGGCCTCGGATACTCGATCTGCGACGATCGGGGTTACCTCGTCGACGTGCTCCAGCCGATCATCGACGCTCGCGACGAGATCAAGGCGGCCATCCGTCGCGAGAAGGAACGGAACGACCCCGATGAGGACCGGCTGGCGGAGCTCGAGGGACGGCCGGGAGCGCTAAAGTGGATTCTCGTCGCCTGCTTCGGCTATCAAGGGTTCAGCAACGCGAAATTCGGCCGTATCGAGTGCCACGAGGCAATCAACGCATTCGCTCGCGAGATTCTGCTGACGGCGAAACAGCAGCTGGAAGCCGGTGGCTGGCGCGTCGTCCACGGCATCGTCGACTCCATCTGGGTGACCCCGGACCCCGACGTCGACGACGAGGACCGCGAGAACCTCGAGACGCTCGCGACGGAGATCACGGAACGCGTCGAGATTCGGCTCGAACACGAAGCTCAGTACGACTGGGTGGCGTTCGTCCCGCAGCGCGAGAGCGACGCCGGCGCGCTAACGAAGTACTTCGGGAAGGTCGCCGGCGACGACGACTTCAAGATCAGGGGCATCGAAGCCCGGCAGCGCTCAACCCCGCCGTTCATCGAGAACGTCCAGCGGGACTGTCTCGACCAGCTCGATGCTACGCGGTCACCGGACGCGGTGCTCGGACGGCTCGAACGAGCAATCGACGAACAACAGGCGGGCAACGTAGAAGTAGAGCGGCTCGTCGAGCGGAACCGTGTCTCCAAGCCCCTGGAAGGCTACTCACAGAATACACAGAACGTGGCCGCCTTGAAGCGAGCCCGCAGGCAGGACCTAGCAGTCCACCCGGGCCAGGATATCGAGTACGTGGTCGTCGACGACGACAAATCCTCGCGAGACCGGGTCGCCCTCGCCCACGAGGAGATCGAGACCTACGATGCCTCGTACTACGAAACGCAGCTGGTCAGAGCCGTCGAGAGCGTGCTTTCACCGCTCGGGTGGGATCGGACAGACATTCGACGGAGACTCGCAGAGACACGAGAGCTGGAGCTGACGGAGTTTACAGCAGCCCGGAACGGATGAGTTGTCTCAAATCTCTTCTGAGGTGAGCAAAATCACAAGTGGGCGACGAGGTCGATCCCATTCACACTCTGGGGGGTGTTCCAGAGAGCAGGACCCCCCAGAGTGTGAATGGACGTAAATCAATCACACCGAGGGTGGACAACCTATATGTGAATGGGGCGAATTGGTCCGGTCATGCCAAACAACGATTCCACGCAAACAACCGTCGACGAGATACTAAATGTCGACGAGGGGGATAGCGAAGATGAATCGGATATTTTTGAGAAACCGTGGTTGCTCGAGATCGATAACGTTCCTGACGCCAATCGAATTGTTGGACGAGACGACCATATCACGTTCTTGGCCAAGAATCTCCGAAAGATGCGGACAAACAGCGTCCCGGATAACGTCCTGGAGTGGGGAGAAACCGGGACGGGGAAGACACTAGTTGCAAGACACGTCTGCGAGCGGCTTGAAGCAGCAACTGCAGGAACGGACTCCCCCATCGTTACTGCCTACATTAACCCAGACCCCATCTCTACGTATACCTCCACCTTCCGAAAGATTGCAGAGCAGGTGAACGCGAAAGCAGAGAACCCACTTGATGTCCCCTATCAGGGCCTCTCAGCCGAGCATTATCGGGATCAGAAATTATGGCCCGTTGTTCAGCGGGAGTTCTCTGGCGGTCTTGTCGTCATTATCGATGAAATCGACAAGCACGGAGAAGTGAACGAAGTCCTCTACACGCTATCACGGTCACAATCAAAAGACGACGTTGACTTCCCAGTCCTTACAATCGGGATTTCGAACGACATCGAATTCAAAGGCGAAATTGAGTCACGGGTTCAATCGACTCTCCAGCCAGAACACCGAACGTTCACACCGTACGAAGAAGACCAGCTCATTGCAATCCTCGAAAATCGACGGGACGCATTTTACGACGGTGTCCTCGATGACGAGGTGATTCCAACCACGGCTGAACTCGCAGCTGAAGAACACGGTGACGCTCGACGGGCAGTCCGATTGTTCCGGAATGCGGGCGAGATCGCCGACGAAGAAGGCGACGATATCGTGACCGCGAATCACGTTCTCGAAGCTGACGAACTCGTCGAAGTTGAACTCTTTATGGAGATGGTGAAAGGGACCCCGTTGTCCGGGAAATTACTCCTGTTTGCTCTCACGCGTCTTGACCGGAATAACCCGGAAAAAGAATGGTTCCGGACGTCAGAGATTCACGAGGTTTACCAAACAGTAGCACGGGACGTCGAAGTAGAGCCCAAGGGGTACAATCGTGCGCTTGAGCTTCTGAACAAGCACGTGACGACAGGAGTTCTCGAATCGAAAAAGAAGGAAGGCGGAGATCAGGGGAAGTTCAGGTCGTATTCCCTCCAGGGAGATGTTGAGAGTACGCGAACTGGCCTGATCAACTCAACGCCGGAACTCCAGACGTTGATGGGATGGTGACACCCCCACCCCTCGGTGTGAATGGTCCCCTATAGAATACGACGGTTGTAGAGATAGAGCGGCAGTCGGAGAAGCAGGCTCGTTCGTCTGAAGAACCCAGTACGGCACGGAGAGCGGCTTACACGTTCTGCCACGGTAGCTGACCCGAACCGCTACTGCACCGCACCGCAGTTGTAGTTATCTTTATTATACTACAGTCTAAACAGTCCTCCGAGTACGTATATTCTGAAGGCGAGGCCTTGTGCCGAAGCCGAAGGTTCGCCACTGAGGCGAGAACCCTCCCTACGGCGTGAGGACTTCTGCTGTTAATGCCTTCTTAATCGCGGTACCCTGGGTGGTGGACCATTCACACTGAGGGGTGTGGGGGTAAACGAGGCGTGATCTATCCGCGTGTTGCTCTGTCTTCTCTAGGAGTGAAGTCTCGTTAGAGAGTGCCGGTTGGTAGCCCATTCACACCGAGGGGTGTCGGGTAAACCGATCCCATTCACACTCTGGGGGGTGTCATCTGCTACGCTACGAATCACGCTGAAAAGAACATCAGGCTACAGTTCCATCTCGTCTACTCGTCGGGATTCACCGGCCCTTTGTACTTCGACGTCACCGAATCGCCTTCCCGCCACTGCCAGTAGTAGTAGCGGTTGTCGTTGATCTCCTTGATCGTGATCGTCGCCTTCGCCGGCACGTCGTCTGGGAGGTCACCGGGGCGCTCCTCGACGTCGGCGTCGTCCGCTTCCTCCTCGAGCCGAGCTTCCCGCTCTTTGTGTTCGGCCAACGCCTCGGCGTAGCTGGCAACGTCCCGAAGATGCTCCGGTGTGGCTTCATTGAGCGTGTTGACGATCTCCGTCGGGAGGTTCGCCGGTGGGGTCGGGGGTTCGTCGGACATCGGCTACTCTCGTGTTAACCAACACGGCCGATAAACCCATAGTTTTGTTGGTTAAGACGATGGGGGCGGTTCTCGCGATTGCTGGATGTAACACTACTCGAAACCTCTTTATATACAAGTTTCGTACTATGTTACACCGTGCTCCGGCGCATCGAACTCGAGGTCCTCGCCACGGTCGACCACGGCGACACGATCTCCGAACTCGCGACGAAACTCGACCACAGCGAGAGCTACCTCTCTCGTGCCGTCGCCGACCTCGTCGAGAAGGGACTCGTCTACACAGAACGCGACGGCCGGCGAAAACGAGTCATCCCGTCGGATGCTCGCGCCGTCGAACTCTATCAGGACCTCGTTCGTCAGCACTCCCACATTGACTTCCCCGAGCTACTGACCGGCAAGGCACTCGAGGTGCTGTACTACCTCGACCAGCCGCGAACTGTCTCCGAGATCGCCGACCGAAGCGACAATTACCGCAACACGGTCAACCGGGTCCTCAAGCGGTTTCGCGACCGTGGGCTCGTCGGGACGGACGACGGCCGCTACGAGTTCAACGCCGACTTCGACCGCCTCCACGAGTTCGCCCGTGAACTCGCACACCATCTGCATCGCCATCGCCTCGAAGCCGTTGCCCCGAAGGGCACGATTCTCTGGGAGGACTACGACGAATTCCTCGCCCAGGCTGAGACGGAGATCGATGCGGAGGCGTTCCACGAAACCGGCCTCGCTCGATTCGCCGCCTTCGACCTCCAGTTCCTGCTCACCGGCCATCGCTACTACGTCTACTCCGAGGATCTCGACGCAGTCTCGCCGGCGGAGGTCTGCTGTCACACACTGTTAATCGACGACGGCAGCCGCCACCGCTCGTACTGTCTCCTTCTACTCAGCCACGTCGACGTCGACGAGGCGGATCTCCGAGAGCAGGCGGCGAAGTATGGCCTCGAAGACGAAATCGACGCCTTGCTGCGCTACCTGGAGACGCACGGCGAGGTCGACGACGACCGGCTCCCGGAGTGGGACGAGTTCCAGGAGCTGGCGGCTGACTACGAGGTGCCACTACCACAATGAGACCAACATTCGGCCGCGAGTACATCGAGAACGAATTCCAGCGAATCGCGGATGGCCTCTCAGCCCCGCTCACGGTCTACCTGATCGGTGGTGGCGCGATGTCGCTGCGCGACCTCAAGGGGGCGACGAAAGATATCGACCTGGTCGTCCCGGATGGCGACGCGTACGGCCAGCTGTGGGCCGTCCTGATGGACCTCGGGTATGCGGAGGTTCAATCGCTGGATCCAGATTATCGGGCGCTGGGGGCAACGAGCTGCGTTGAGAACGACGATGGGTGTCGCCTCGACATCTTCAACCAGCAGGTCGCGAACAAGCTCGTGCTCACCGACGGGATGCAAGAGCGCAGCGAGCCGTTCCTCGACACGGATCGACTGACGGTCCGGCTAGTCAGCAACGAGGATATCTTCCTGTTCAAGGCGATCGCCGGCCGCGACGACGACATCGAGGACATGAATATGCTCGTGCAGGCCGGCCTCGATTACGACGTCGTCAGGGCTGAACTCGAAGCCCAGATCGAACGCCTGGGGGACGATCAGTTTGCCACGTTCGCGAACGAGGCCCTGGTCGAACTCGAGGAGCGGTACGGAGTGACCACACCGATCGAGGACCGCGTCCAGGAGCTCACGAACAGGTACTACCGGGGGCTCGAAGTCCTCCAAGCACTCGACGAGCCGATGACCGTCGACGAACTGGCCGCCAAACTGGAGCTGGATACTGACGAGGTTCACGACCGGATCGCGTATCTCTCAACATTCGGCCGGGTCCGTCGGGATGGCGACACAGTCCGTCCCGTGGAGTAGTCTGGTCACGACTACGGGGAGGGAAGGCGGCCGTCTGGTCGGGGAACGCGGCCCCGTTTGATCTCGTGATCGACGCGGCGCAGGTGCTTGCAGCCGCCTTCGGGTGAACGTTGCTGCCAGTCGGGACAGGTACACGATTCGTCGATGACGTCGACTTCGTACCGGTTCCCGGACGCGGACTGTACCTCGTAGCGGCCACCCTTCGAGAGGAGTGAGACGTCCATCGCTTCGGCGACGGCACGCTTCGTGCGGGGCTCGAGATCGTCCTGTGACTCTGCGTTCTCGTCGACGACCAGTCGGTCGCGAACGTCGCCCGTTCGGCCGCCGTCGGGAGCGACGGCTTCCGCAGGGCCACTGAGCCGCTCGTGGAGCACTTCCTCCACCGGATGGCCTTCCGGCCACAGGTAGTGCACTTCGCGGCGCTCTCGATGATCGTAGGAGCCGCACGCCGCTGCGCTCCCGGTCCAGACGCGCCAGGCCCCGAGCGCGGCCATCACGTCGACGATGTCGCGGGGAACCGTCTGGTGGTCGTCCGGGAAGAACACCCGGAAGCGGGTACACGCCTCCTGCGGCGGGACGGTCTCCCACCAGTCTTCGCTGGAGCCCCAGCTGTCGTACATCGCGTCGTCGCTCCCGTAGCCGACGGTCACGCCGTCGATCGGCGTCCAGTCTGCTGGGAGGTGGTCCGCCTCGCCTTCGAGCACCCGGAGGACGGCGTAGCGGAGGTATTCGTGGGCTTGGTTGTCTGTCGTTCGAGCGACCTGGTCGTGCTGCTCGGCAACGTGCTCGGCTTCCTTGAGGACCGTCGTGAGATAGGGTTCAGTCATCATTCGACGGAGGTCAGAACGCGCCTCCGCCCCTCGGCGGGCGCTGAAAAACTTAACCAACAGAACGGAAGGAATCCATCACTCTGTTGGTTAACCGGGTTGGGACGAGGATTCGCTCTCGAGAACGTCGATGAGCTCTTCTGCCGTTCGACTAATCCGTCCAAGCCGCTCGCGAACGACCTCGGGGTCGTCCGACTCCCAGGCTGCGAGGTAGAACGCTGACCCACTGGTGTCGAGCCCGCAGTAGCGCCCGACGACGTACGCGACGGCTTCGGCCTCGACTTCG
This sequence comes from Haloferax sp. SDI50, assembly GCF_059802635.1. NCBI lineage: Archaea > Methanobacteriati > Methanobacteriota > Halobacteria > Halobacteriales > Haloferacaceae > Haloferax > Haloferax sp. SDI50. Next base: position 35,284 of record NZ_JBPULL010000004.1, on the reverse strand, counting down.
CGTTTCGCCCGTTCGGTGTCGTCGTCGACGTCGAAGTGGAGCAGAGCGTGGGCGTACTCGTGGATTAGCGTCCGCGCGAGGTCGGCCTCGTTCGCCCGATCACGCACCTCGACGAGCGGCTGAACGTCGACGAGGCTCAGCTGCTCGCAGATGCCCTTCGCCTCGCCGTGGGTCCACTCCTCGGCTGGAACGATCCGCACCGTCACGCCGAGGTCGTCAGCGGCGGCAGTCAACTGCTCGACGAGGTCGCCGGCGTCCCCGGTTGCTTCTGTGTCCAGGTCGGGAAGCGGCTCGCCCTCGGTCTGGGAGATGTCGAACACCGGCGCGGGCTTGAACCCGACCAGGCCCTCGGACCACTCCTCGGGCGACGTCTCATCGTAGTCACAGTCGCTATCCTCGTGATAGCTCGGCGAATTCTCGCACTCCGGGCACTGCTTGGTGATGATCGGCGCCCAGATCCAGATGGCCGACTCACCCTCCTTGACGTGGCGGTCGAACTCCTCCTGCCACGTCCGGTAGCCCGCCACCCGGCTCGCCTCGGGACACTGCCGCTTGATGAGGAGCGTGTTCCGGTAGGAGTAGTCGTGGAAACGACTCTGGACGTCCAGCCACTCCTGGAACTCCGCGCTGGCTTGCGCGTCGTCGACGCCGGCGACGAGCTCGTCGATCCACTGTTCGATGGTACTGTTCATCTCGTCTGATCGCGTGTCGGTCTGGTCGAAGGAGACCGACGAGTCACTGGTCGTAGACATCGTGATCACCGAATCGAGTTCACGGCGACTGCGTCTGTTCAAACCGCGCCGCACCCCTCAGGGGCGTTCAAAAAACCGCTCTGTCGGTCACCGGAGATCGTGGCGTTCGTCCGCAAAGCCAACCGAGACGAGGTACTCGAGGAACTCGTCGAACCGTTCGACATCGCTGGGCGTGTCCGTCGTAAGATGACGCGCCCACTCGATGGCCCACTGGAAGGCGGGATCCGTGCCGCCCTTGCCGTGTAGATACCACCAGCGAGCCGCTTTGAGAACCACTATGGGATTCGTCGGCGGCTGCTCACCGGCGAGCCCACGGGTGATAGACTCGATTTCGTCGGGGACATCGGCGGGATTGATCTCCTCTGATTGCGTGTTTGCGATATCGACTGGGATGTCGTCGATCGAGACGTTGTCGGGACTCTGTTGTTGACTCACAGGCAGTCACCTCTGAGGACTCTTGATGGAGCCCTCGCCCTCTCCGGGGGCGCGAAAAACCAGCACGCGGATTTCTATACTAGTAATTGGTTTTCAAAGCTGTATTGGATATGGCACATGTAATCTGACGCCCTGAGGAATCCCGTCCCTCGCGCCTGCCTGTCTGGGGTGGCACACTCTTTCTCGGCAAGTGTTATGGGACCAGACTAAGACAGAGAATTTATGGCTGAATTATTGGTTTTCACGTTTCTCGCCTCTATCGTTGCCGTCTATTCTATACTTCCTCGACACCGCCAACTCCGTGTTCGATACAATCTATGGACGAAGCCCAGATTCGCGTATATCTTGATCGCCTTCCTGGTGATTATCGGATCGTATTGGCTCTCAATCTATTTGGAGAGTCTTGAGGCGGCCAGCGTACCGGTTAGCTATGGGGTTGGTTCTGTGGAGGTCACCCCGCTGCTGGTTGAATCTCTCCAATTAGTTGCCGTGCTAGGGATTGTCGGATTGTTCTTGGGGGTCTTTCTGAAGTCCTCTGTCAGGGTGAAGAACGAAGAGAAAATAGTGTCTATTCTTCGTGATCTGAATAATCAGGGCGATTATAGCACACTAGTCAATCTCCTTCAGAACCATTATCGGCCTCTTGTTCACCACCCGGAGGAACCACAGAGGCAGCCCAGTTTAGCAGAGGTTTACGCGCGAGAACTGAGAGAGGAGGTGGAAGATGAGCCTGATTCACTGAGAGAGAGGGTAATCCGGTGGTACCGGGCTCAATACTATGTTCAGCTGGTTAATTATTGGTTGATGGATACTGCTCCGGAGGCGTCGTCCTACACTGAAACCCTGTTCCTTGATCCAGAATTCAGTGCGCAGTATCCGGTGATCGACCCCGATCTTGGAGTGAAATTGATTCGTGATGATTCTCTGGAGGGCTTTCAAAGACGGAAAGCTGTTCATCGATATCTTCGCACGTTGGTAAAGACCGAGAACAGTCTCCTATATCGGGATCTGCAGAATAACACCAGCACAGACGGAATGTATCGATACAAGATCGAGGAAGATAATCGGCTCATTCACGCCTTGTTTTCGGATATGGATCGAGTTGAGGACTTAGATATATACAAGCCGGTCGGTGATGCCGTCCGGGATATAATTGTAGACCAGCGCAGGCAGGAATTCGACGAGTACAATGATCAACGGCTAACTGATACGAGAATCTCAGACGACAATATTTTTCGAGATCCGGTGTTCATCGGCATCCAGTTTTTCGACGTGCTGGTGAAAGAGGCGTTCCATCAGAAGGTTTCGTGGCATGTGTGGCTCTCTTACTATGAGACGTTCACACGAGAGATCTGCCGGAACTACGAAATAACGGAGTACAGTGACCCAGATGCTTCAGTGCCAAACGACTACTCTCGGCTCCTGAACGAGATGGTCGGGAATATGTGTGACTGGATGCGGATGATGCAGGCAGAGGTGGTCTCACGAACCAGCGATACCGAAGCTTGTGATGTGCCACTGCACGCACCTGAAGAGGCAACGACGTCCGCCGCCCGGACCTCGACAGATAAAGACAAGAGTTCAGTTTCTAGTGAAACCGCCAGTACCGAGGACGAAACGGGTGATACGGACGAATTTGAAAAGTACCTCACTATTCGGAGCTCATACACTGGGCGTGATTCTGCCAGCATCCCCAAGATGACCGGAATCATCTTGGTATCGTGCAACGAGGAGATACTGACCACCAGCGAAATCCCGGATCGGTTCAAACGAGACATTACGGAGAGAATCCTCCTGACCGGGGTCGAACTCCGAAACCATGGGGAGGGGTCGTTGCCGTGGGAATACAGTGAGCTGTTGCTCGCAAATCTTGAAGAGCGGCTCAGGGGTAGACGAGCGATCCCACAGTATGCGGAGCAGTTACAAGATGTCTATGCGGACATCCGAGACGAGGTGTTCATCGAAGAGGATGTCGGCGTGGATTTCGTCGACAGGTTAGACGAGCTGATTGGACATCCCTAACCACATTGGAGGCTACTCTCCGACCGCATCTATCAGCGTCAAAACGTGAATTCACGGTGGTGGCAGGTAGACGCTCTGCTCGCCGGCGATCTCCTCCAGGTTGTTCCGATGACGGTGGCTGAAGTAGCACTCGTAGCTGCAGTATCCACAGATAGCGCCGGTATCGTATTCGGCCACGTACGGACCGCGGCGAGTTCGCCAGACGTTCGTCCCGCACTCGGTACAGGCAGCGTCCTCGAGATCGGCAGGACTCGGACCCTCGTACTCGACGTTGAGCCCCTCGTTTTGCGGTGTCGTTTCGGGCCAGATTCCGTGGGACCTCCAAAACTCACGGACGCGAGCGAGGCTGTGGCGCACCGTCTTTCGCACGGTGACGTGGTCGGCGTCGCGACCGCTGTCGTCCCAGCCGTCGGCCGTCCAGAACTCACCGAATTGTGCGCCGCGATGCAGCCCGTTCCAGTCGACGCCGACGATGTCGGCTGGTGGCTCGTCCGTGAGTGTCGGTCTGGTCAGCTGTCGAATGGCGTTGAGCTGCTTGGGCGGACTCCCGCCGAGGATGTGGACGCGTCGCCCTCTCCAATCGGCCGGGTCGGAGAACTCGTGGGCCAGGCGGTCGGCGTATCCCCGTGAATATCCGAGGACGAGGGTCTCGGGAATCACGTCGATCACCGCCCGCGACTTCGGAACGACGATGAGCTCGGCCTCGGGGTAGCTCGCTTGGATCTCGCGAGCGGCAGCGACGTGGGCGTCGACGTCGTCGATTTCGTCGATGTCGCCGATGACACCGACCTGTGGCTCGTGCTCGAAGAAGCGATCGACGAATCGTTCCAGGTCGGGATTGCGGAAGTCGTTATCGAGCATCCCCACAGGAATCTCGAGGTTCAGGTACTGGTCTGCCTGATACCCACAGTCTTCTCGAAACCCGGGAAGAAATCCGAGGGCCAACGCATCAGCGACGAATGGAACTCGATGGAGGAACGCCACATGGTCCGCTTGTCTGGCGGCAGCGATGTCGCTAGCCGTGCTGGAGTCTGGACTCAAATCGAGGGACATGACTGAACTCGCGAGGCGGCTGCTGGTCGTCCCGCACCCATTCAGGAGGCTGAAAAAACGGGACACTCTCAACGTTAACCAACACGAGGTGGTAGCTGACTCCGGTTGTTGGTTAAGACCAATCGCTACGTCTCATCCTCACGCAACTCTTCGGCCTTCCACTGGAGCCGACGCAGAATCTGCGTCCGATTCTGGTGGGCGTTCTCGTAGGCAACACACTCACGGAGTGTCTCCATATCGGGGATCGTCGCGATCCCGGCCTTGATCAGTCGGTGGTTCGGTGCTTCGAGGCGCTTCTCGGGTGGGAATTCATCGTTATTGCCGCTGCTGTCCGCGGATTTCTCCATCTCTATCGCCCTCCACCCCTGAAGGGCGAGAAAGACAGAACAGACGACTACGTCACCGTCGCGGCGTCAGGCCATCGCGTCCTGGAACCGCTCACGAAGCGCGTCCTCACGCTCCTCGAACTGGTCGACCTTCTCCTGTAGATCGTCGCTGACGCGCTCGATGCTCGCGAGCGCCCGCTCGCCGGCGAGCGACGCCTGCGACCCGTCGTCGCCGTCCGCCTCCAGCTCCTCCTCGTAGGCTCGCTCGACCTGCTCGATGGTACCCTCGGGGTTGAACAGGATGTCGTTGGCCGTTCGAACGTAGCCGTCCAGCGACGCGCCTTCCTTGCCCTGGAAGAAGTGAGTGAGCGCGTACGTCGCGCCGGAATGCAGCGTCCACATATCGATCTCGACGGGTGAGGCCGCGTTGGCCTCGGCATCGCTCGCAGCGCGCTCGGCCAGGTAGTCCGGGAAGCCCAGCAGGGTGTAGAACTCCGTGACGGTGAACGGGAGATCGGAGAAGTCGAGTTCGATGTCCTGGGCGTCACGGATGAACTCGAAGAGGTCGTCAGCCACGAGTTCGACCTGTGCGAGAATCTCTTCCCACCAGGTTCGGAAATTCCGCACGTCGCCGACGTGCTTGATGACCTCCTTGTCGGTGAGCGAGCGCATTGTATTCGAACAGTACCCGTCCTGGGCGAATCCCTCCACGTAGACGGCGTGCTCGCCGAAGAAGTCGTAGCCCGACGTGACGCCCATCGTGATCGGGTCCGACCGGCCGGGGAGGCGCACCTCGAGGCCGTCGAACATGATGTCCATATGGACCTCGCCGCCGCCCCGGTAGCGACGAATCTCGCCGAACATCACGTCACCCAGCGGCGTTCGGTCGATAGTCTCCTCCCGAAGGACCTCCTCCAGAGGGCCGTAGACGTCGACCGGGTTGATGATCGAGTACGAGTCGGTCGGAATATGGAACAAAGAATCCGTTTCGGCGTCCTCCTCACGGGCCTGCTCTCGAGCGCGACTCGGCTCGACGAGCGCGTTGAACCGCTCCGTCTCGACCCACTCGTCGGTGTACGGATTCTGGTACGCCACGGTCGTCTCGACGGCCTGCGGGAGGTCGCGGATCGCCTCAGCGAAGCTCACGGTGTCTTTGCCGCCGTGACGCTGACGATACCACTCGGGTAGTTCGGTGTCGGTACGTCCATCGACGCCAGCGAAGATGGTTCTCGACTCTGGGTCTTTCATCGTAGTCACCTCGACGCAGGAACGCTCATCGACGGCTGCCTGCATCGTCTCGCGCCCTGCGCCCCTCTGCCGGGCGCAACAACAACACCACGTTAACCAACACTAACCTAGGAAGCGGCTGTCTGTTGGTTAATCGAACCACCGTCGGGAAACTGTCGCACTGTCGTTACTCGGTGCTGGAGCGGCGTAGCCGAACCTGCTCCGGGTTCGGAACCCAGGGATGGTCCTCCCAGCAGTGAAGGGCGTGAGCATGGGGCGACTCGAACTCGGCTCCGCAGGATCCACACTCGTAGACATCGTCGGGCCAGGGCTCACTGACGTACATCGCTGTCACCGTCGTCCCAACCGGCTCGGGAGCTCCGCTTCGCTGAACGTACCGGTAGCCGCGAACCGTCCGTTGACGGATCGCTGTCCGGGCAATCTCGGCGGGTTTGCCGTCGGGGAGATACACCCAGCGGACGAAGTCGTCGACCGACTCCTTGGCCGAGGGCTGGAGGATGAACCACCGCTCGTGGGCATCCCGGAACAGGTAGCGTTCAGTTCCCCTGTTTTGGAGGTACACCGGGTCACCTTGGCCGGGGATGAGTCGCAGCCCCTGGGCCGGTGATATCGGGTCCAACAGTCGCTCGACTACAGATGGATCGCGCTCCGGCTGGTTGTCCGAGTCTTCCTCTGCTGCAAACTCATCGAGACGAGCATTCGTAGTCACGGAGCCCACCGTCCGAGTGAGGACTGTTCCCGCTCAGACTCATCAGGAACTTCACAGAGGAACCGCCACTTCGGCCGCTCTCGGATTTGCTTGTCGGGCCGGTTACCTGCCTGTCCGGGTTCCGTTTTCCCGGCGCAGTACCAGCCCTTGTCTCTGAGCGCTTTGATCATCGAGCCGTCGAAGTCAGCTCGCACGAACGTCAGCAGAAGGCGAACGCCTCGCCGCCGACCGTGCCGACGCACGAACCGTTCCATCGACCGGGTGAGTGCGGCAGAGGCGAGATTCGGGAAGTCGACGCCGATGCAGATCCGTGCTGCCTCGACGATCTCGTCACCCTCGTATCGCATGCCGTCGTAGTCCAGCGAGCGAATCAGTGGATAGCGCCACGTAATCGCACCCAGTAACTGGTCCTGGTAACAGAGCCCGTGATGAACGAGGTTCGTCCGCGGGACACTGTCCATATAGGAATGATGGGCTTCGTAGATCGCGCCGGCGACGTGTCGTGGGATCGATTCGATATGGACGCGCTCTGCGAACCGCAGGCCGAGCGGCGCCGTGACCGGTTGGCCGTCGCGATGAATGGGACACGAGCACCCCTCGGGAGTGCGCGTGTACTGGAACCCGGTACTCCGCCGCTGGCCGGGAGAACGTGTCTGCGTCACGAGTCGGTGCCGTCAGTCTGCTCTTGCCGGTCGTTGTACCGTTCCAGTTCGCGACCGATTTTCTCGAGCGCCTCGACCCCGCGTTCGAGCAGCTGGTGGGTGGCTCGCGACAATCGAAGCGTCTCCATCAGCACTCCCCCTCCAGTGGCTCGATGAGGTCGTTGCTCTCGTTGACGAGAGCACGGATAGCCTGCTCGACATCGGCATCGTCCGAAACCGTCCGGCTCGCTAGGGGTGCCGGGTAGGCGCGGTCTCCCTGACTGCAGAGGACGGCCAGCCAGCCGTCGGTTCCCTCCCCGAGCACGATGTAGTGGTCGCGATCAGCCCGCTGGAAGACTCGCCGGTCGGGGCGAGTGACCGTTCGCCAGTTCTCGGGGAGTGACGGTGACGGCCCCCCGCCGTCGGGAAGGGCGACGACGTCGTCGGTGATCGTCGCCATCGCCGCGTCGATCTCTTCGCCGGTGAGGTGCCAGCACGCCGCCGGACCATCACACTCGAGCTCGCTGATCACGCGATTCCGGAACGCGATGTAGTGTTCGCGGGCGACCTGGGCGTCGTTGTAGTAGTCGAGGAGGAGCCCACAGGCGAGCTGTGCGGGCCCGCTTCCAGCGTATCCCCACTCGAAGCCTGTCGGGCTGTGGTTGACCAAATCGAGACTTCGATCCGGATTGAGACGCTGGTGTTCGGAGAGATTCAGAACGACGGCCTGGCCGTCGATGCGAAAGCCGACGTATTCGACGGAGTCGTCGCGACGGTTAGCGAGCGCTTCTGTCTGGACTCTGCTTGACGTGGGACGTCGTGCGTTCCCGTTCATCGGTACGTCGCGGGAGTGGTGACCCCCGCACCCCTCTCGGGGGTTCTACAAACAGAGCCGGAAACGCCCTCACCGTCCCTACTGGCTAGCTGCGGGGAACTCGAACCCGCCGGTGTCGGTCTGTGACTCCTCCGAGTCGGTAGTTTCTGATTGGACTGCCTGGCGGGCGTCTTCCAGTTCCTCGCGGCGGTCGTCGACGCTCTGGTGGATGCTAATGTCGTGCTGCTCGCAGAGCGCTCGCTCGACCGCGAAGGTCATCTCGTCGAAATCGACTGCCGTGATGTCGACGTCTTCCGGTGAGGGCGTCTCATCAGCGACGTCGATGTCTCGCGACCAGGTATCGGCCGAAATGTCGCTGGTCGGGAGCCGCCACTCGTCACCCTCGAGCTCTTCACGCAGGTACTGCGCGAACTCCTTGTAGTGGTCGAGCGCGATGTTCTTCGTCGCTGAATCGGCCAGCAGCGCGATCGCGAGTTGATCGATGCGGGCCTCGTCGGCCTCCAGTCCCCAGTCGAATCCGCCAGGGGCACGGCGCAAGACGTGGAGGTGCTTGTCCAGTACGTCGCCATCGGGAGTGTACACCAGCTGTCCACCCATACAGCGTTCACCGCGGTACGCTCGGCCGGCGGTCATCGGAACTCACCCTCCCAGTGGCCCATACCTCGTGGTCGTTTCGGGCGCTGGCGGGGGAAGGAATCCGACGGCCGACGGGCGGTATCTGGACCGCGTCCGGCTCCCTGATTGCTCGCACTCGCGGTTCCGGTTGGTCGGGACCCGACGTACATCGGCTTTCGCGCTTGGCTCCGCTCCGTGACGACCTCCTGATGGAGCAGCGTACAGAGCTCCATGACGCTCTCGGCGAGCGCGAATGCTGCCTCTCGGGACCGGAGGTCGTGCTGGCTGAAGAGGATCGTCCCATCGGCTCGATCGACCCGGACCAGCCAGTCCGAGGATTGCTGGACGTGGCAAAGGACGGATTTCGAGAACTCGTAGGCGAACACGAAATGGTCGTCATCTGTTCGGCGTTGCAACCACCAGTTGTCGGGGGCGATCTCGCTGTTGCTCTCAGAACTCATCGGTAACCCGGGACGATTGTGTCGTCCCGCACCCCTTGCGGGACGAACAACAACACCAGCGCTCACGTCGTCGGGACTTCGTCGCCACCGTCGGCAACGTATTTAGTTATAGCAAGATACTGTCCAATTACATTCGGATGGCTGTACTGGACGACCTCTCGGGATTCGAGTTCGAGGACTTGATGGAGGACGTCTTCCGGAACCTCGGCTACGAAAACGTCCGCCAGGCCGAGCGGACGGCCGACGAGGGGCGCGACGTCATCATGGAGGAGGTCGTTGACGGCACGCGACGGGCGATCATCGTCGAGTGCAAGCACACCGGGACGGTCGGCCGGCCGGTCGTCCAGAAGCTGCACTCGGCCATCGCGACGTTCGACTTCGACGGCCCGAAGCGAGGGATGGTCGCCACCACTGGTCGATTTACGAACCCTGCCGAGGAGTACGCTGACCGGCTCCAGCGGAACGACGATCCCTATCCCATCGAGCTGATCGACGGCGAGGACCTTCGGGAGATCGCCGACGAAATCGGTCTCGATCTCTACAACGGGCGCATCGAGATCCTCTGTGACGAGACGCTCCGACCGTACGATCCGGCGGCGGATGTCGACGCACCTGTCCAGGAGGCGTTCCGCGACATTGAGAACATCGAGGCCGTGGATCTGCCGGTGCCGCACTCGCAAGTGACGTTCCGACCAGTGGTTGCGATCACCGCCGACACGAACGCTGTCTTCGAGACCTCAGTCGGTGTCATCCACCGGATCAACGACCGCACACAGTTCGTTGTCCACGCTGAGCGCGGCCATCCGAAGGTGGCCGACGACGAAGTCGCGACGCTGGTCACCGAGAACTTCCACGCGACGGTCTCCCTCGATACCGGGCAGTTTACCGAGGTATTCGACGACGTCGACGAACGACGGTTCGGCCAGACCCAAACGGAGTACAAGGAGTGGGCTGTTGACCGCCTCCAGGATTACCACACGACGACGGTGACCTACACCGGCGACAATAACGTCACGTACAACAAGACCTGTGAGCCGAATCTCTCGGACATCTCAGTGCAATCGATTGAGCCGGTGTATCTACCTGAGGTTCGGCAGACGACAGAGATACTGGAGTACTCGTATCCGTACGAATACTATGCTGCTGGCCCCTCACGGGTCATTCTGGAGGACGGGATTCATCGCTGCGTCCACTGCGAGACGAGCGGCGTCGACGAGACGTACACCTACTGTCCGAACTGCGGGGCGATCGCCTGCGACACCCACATCAAGACCGAACGGCTCGAAGGGGAGCCGGTCTGTACCGGCTGTGCGGTGACCGAACGGTTCGCGTTGAAGACGAAGTACTTCTACGACGAGGAGAACCTCGACGCGTTCCGCAAGGAGTACGCCGAGATGCCCCTCCACGAGAAGGCGATGGAGAACAAGCTGCTGGCTGGCGGGAGCGTGGTTGCGACGCTTTTGCTCGTCATCGGACTACTCGCGATCGGCGGCATCATCTAACCAGTCGCAATTTACCGCCAGGCTGCGGGGTTAGGGTTACGAGACTCCGTACTGCTCTTTGAGTGCCATATATTCGTCCTTCTTTGGGAGGATGACGGGCAGTTCATCTGTCCTGTCGAAGTCGCCCCGAAGTGGCCGATACAACGCTTTCACAGTGGGTTCCAGGTCGTACCACCGTGCGGTCCCGACGAGTGTCTCCTGATCGATGTCCTCCGCCTCGATCAGTAGCATCGAATAGCTGACGCGCCGGGATCCGCTATCCAGAAGGAGCGTATGGCATACGACTTCAGCAGGCGTTAGCTCCTCGTCCGGAGCATACCAGAACGGAGGCTCGCCGGCGAGGAAAAACTGTAGACCATACGCTGCAAACCGGCCCAGTCCGGTCATCTCCCAGTCCGGAGCTGCTTGGAGTGCGTCCGTATCCTCGTCGGTCTGCAGGCGAACGAGTGCTCGTTTCGGATCGCACCACGCGATCGTGGCACTGGGGGCGATTTCCCGGACTCGTGCTCGATGTTCGTGTTCTACGGCGGCCTGAGCGAACGCCAACAGCGGCGAGACCTCGTCCCGGAGGGCGTACTTGGAATCGGATTGGGAGAGTAACGCTCGGTGCTTGAGCGGCGATAACGCGCTATGGACACCTTGTCGGGTGATTCCGAGTCGATCTGCGATATCAGCGATGTGTCGTGGTCTATCGAGATACCAACACACGCGGAGTGTGGCTGGGGAGAGCAGTTCCGTCCAGTCCACGTGGCTGAACTCCGACAGCAGCGTTCGATACGCTTCGGTAACTGGATGTTCCGCGATGCGGACACGACGCTTATTGCTGGGGGCACGGGTTTCTGTGAGCAATCCCGCTACGAGCAATTCGTCAAGTACATCGTACAGATGGTCTCGTGAATATCCGGTTTCGGCCGCGAGTTTCTCCGGTGTTGCATCTCGGCCGGTACTCAGCGCGTCAAGCACCGCGAGTCCGGCCTTCGAAATCATCTGGGTCTTTCTAAACCCTAACTATATAAATACGATTTGGGATTTTACTTGACGACTGCTTCGTCCCGGACCAGTTCTGCGAGCGCGTCCTCGAGCGACCCGTGGAACTGCCAGCTCGCCTGCTCGAAGGCCTCGTCGGTCGGGCCCTCCCAGCGGGGGAACGCGGAGTGACCGCTCACTTTGACTGTCCACTCGGTCGGCTCGTCGAACGGGTTCTCCGTCGGGAGTTCGACGACGTAGAGGTACTCCTCGTCGCCGTGGATGCCGTCGGCCGGATTCTCGACGCCGTGGCCCAGCAGGAACAGCGGCTGGTCCAGGTGCTCCATATTGGACGGCTCAAGGAGATCCGCTGGTTGAGCCGCGTCGATCGTTCGCTCTGGGTCGCCATCCAGATAGAGGTCGACTGTCGAGAGCTTGTCGAGGAACATGAACGTCGCCGCCGTGTAGCCCGGTCCGCGCTCGGCACGGGTCGCATCGAGCAGCTCTTTCAGCTGTGCGAGATCCCGGAGGACGCTCCCCGGGTAGCCGTCCGAATGCCGGTACACCTGCGCGACGCGGTCGGCGCTGCCATCTGTCTCACCGGTCTGTTCGACTCGTTGGACGAATCGGAGTTGGCTCCGTGTCGACATCGGTACTCGCCGGCGCGTGTGCGCCGGCACCCATCGCCGGCGCTGAAACAACACCACACAGTCGTAGCGGGATTGCAATCCGCTACGCGAGATGTGACACCTCGTCTGGTTCCTCCACGTCGTCGAATTCACCACGCTCGACCGGCTCCCAATCCTCCCCAGGTGCTGGACTCCACCAGTCGATCTCATAGGCACCCGGTGCACCGAGGATTTTTGCCCGTGCCGAGCCGTCAGGCAGGCCGCGACGGAGCTTCTCGTCGACGTGAAGGTTCCACGTCGAGTCGGTGTCGAAGCACGCGAGCACAGCCTCCTCGTAGCCACGGTTTTCTCGGGACTCTCGGAGGACGACCTGGGTGTTACAGTTCTTGCAGAACACTCCCTCGAAGGGAATGTGGGTGAACACTTCCTGCCCGCAGACGGGGCACCAGAGGAACTCGAACAGTGCCTCGCTGTGTCGGTCGAGTACTTCGAGACTCATTGTTGGACCGACCCGGTTCGACCGGGTCACTCTCTCCGCCCCGGCCGAAAAACACCCTGCGTGTGTACGTTCTCAGCGTTCAGGGCCGTAGACGATGCGCGAGGGGGCTTCGTACCCACAGTCCGGACAGTCGTACCAGCGCTGTACCTTCGCTCCATCAGCTGTCTTCTCACCGACGAGGACGTCGTCGTTTGGACACTCCGGACAGTTCAGTTCGGGCGCTGGCCGCTCCCGAAGCGCATCCCGGAACGTTGTCGCCTCCTTCGTCTCGAAGCCTCGCGACCAGATCGGGTAGCCGTCGACGAGGATCGCCCCGCGCCACTTGTACCGGTATGAATCCGGACCCCGGTGTAGAACAGCTCGCGCTCCAGTCTCGGTGTTTCGATACGCGAGTGTTGGTGTACGACTCTCCCGGGACCAGTTTGTGATTCTGGGCATTGTCAATCAGAAGTGGACGTCTGCGGGGACAATCCAGAGTGTCTGGCTGTCTTCCTCTTCCTCGAGGACACGATCGAGCTGATCGCGATGGCGAATCCCCATCGCGTGCTGGTCGTACATCGGGACTGATGGTCCCTCGTAGGCGCCGACCTGATGGAACGCGTGTCGGGCGAGATCTTCATCACGCATAATCTCCTCGTCGCTGAGCTCGTCGAGCGCCTCTTTCACGCGGTCGAGATTCCGCTGGAACTCTTCCTTTGTGGCGTTCCAGGCTCGGTCAAGCAGTTCACCGCCCTCCTCTGAATTGATGGGTGCTGCCGTCGGTAGGTCTCCCCAGCGAGCCTTCCCGGCGACCGTCGTATCCTCTTCGTCGAAGGTGCAGTAGTAGTCAAACACGGCGCAGCCGTGGGGGTTCGCCCCGACGAGACGGTCGAAGACTGCTTTCCCTTCGACCAGGGCGTCGTGCTGTGTCGGTGCCTCGACCAACGCGTAGATGACCATATGCATCTTTGTTCACCTCGGAGCGCCGACTCACCGGGCACTGCTCAGCTTTGTCTGCTCGGTGCGCCGGCACCCATCGCCGGCGCTCGAAAAACTCGCTTCGAGAGACCGGGTTCAGGAGTCGCGTGTCCGCTCGACAGTGATCGTCAGATTGCCCGACTCGTAGTCGGCCTCGAAATCGACGCTGAACGCGTCGGAGTCGTAGGCGGCGTGGTAGGCACGGTGCAGTTCGAGCGACCCGGTCGCCTTGAAGTGGAAGAACGCAGCCGAGGTGTAGGGTTTGCTCTGGGTTTCGACCTGCGTCTCGACAGAGGCCGGGAGCGCGATTTGTGGTGTGTCCGTGTCGATACTCGCAGCGAACGCCTTCGCTTCTTCGACGGTCGCCTGCGAATGTGCGGGCGTCTCGCCGGTGAGCACGTTCACCGGTGTCTCGGTGTCGTCGGTGAACAGGACATCGTGGAAGGTGCGCGTCCCGAGGACTGCGTCGGGACCGAACTCGCAATCGTGGAATGGGTCGTTGTCTGGTTTCTCGGGCATCCAATCACGAGCCTATGGTTGGGCTCAGTCCTTTCTGCCCCAGAAAAACCACCATCTGCGTCGACGCAGATCGGCCTACGAGCGGCTAAGTGTCGCGTCCGGTGACGGTGTTTGACCGCTCGGTATGCGCAACTCCTGCCGCTTCCCGACCCACTCGCCGAGTTTTTGCTTGAGGTACTGGCGAGCCGTCGACTGGGTGAACACACCCTTGTCGACCATATCGCCGACGACGTCCTTCAGCGCCCGGAACTGCCCCTTCAGATGGCCGTCGCCGACCGGCTCGCCGTCGTGCCACCGAACGGTCGCGAGCGCCCCGTTCCCGACCGTCTCACCGTGGTCGACTGTCTCCGAATCGTACTGCAGGCCGAACCACAGCGTCCGGTAGGCGGTCACCTCGAAGTTCGGTGACACCACGTAGAACGCCTCGTGATGGAGGTAGTCGAGATGGTCAGCGATGATCTCCTCGAGGGTGAGGTCGGTGGCGTGGGGCTTCGGCTCGACGACCGTCGATGGGCGGTCTTCGCCGGTGAGGTAGCCGTCGACGGCATCTGCCTCGAGGCCATCGGCCAGTTCCGCCAGCAGCTGTTTCGCCCACTTGGAGTCGGTGTCGTCGCCACCGAACGGCGACTCAGCCGAGATTCGGTGCTTGAGCTTCAGGTTCGCAGCACCCCAATGAGAGTAGTGGAGCGTGTACTGTCCGTCTGTCCGTTCGTACGCAACAAGTGCGCGGTGACCCATCTGAACAATCACCTCGCAGGGCGCCCCACGACTGGATCGCCCCGCACCCCTCCCGGGGGATGAACAACGCTACTCGTCGATCGGTTCGGGAGAACTGAGGTCAGCGTGGAGGACTTCGCCGTCGCGAACGACGTACCGCTTCGCCAGCACTGGGAAGCGACACTTCGTGAACCCCGCTGTCTGGATATCGAACTCTTCGTTGGCTTCGAGGTGGTCGGCGAGTTCTTGCAAGAATTCGTGGGTCACGATGCCGCCCTCGTAGTCCGGCAGGCCGTTCTCCCGCGCCTCGTACACTTCGAAGTCATCGTACCCCCAGATGGTGAGTTCGCCCTTGTCGGTGACCTCCCAGTCGAGCGTCCCGAAGCAGTAGCTCTCACAGAGCTCGCGGACTGCCTGTGGATCCGATACGATCGCGCCGGTTGACGTCGTCGCAGCTTGTAGTGTCGCCATGTCTGGACTCACGGGGAAGTCCCGCACCCCTCTTGGGGGGGCGATAAACCGACACTGGAAGTGCCCCTGGCGTCGACGGCGATGACGATCAGTCATCTGTTGGGGCGTCTGGTCCGCTCCCGTCCTCTGGTCGCGTGAGTAGGCTCACTTCTTCCAGGAGGTCTCTTGCAGTCTCGACTCGCTCTCGATCCGCGTCGTCCAACTGGTCGACGTCGAGCCGGCTGAGATTGCTGAGCACACGATGCATCCGATAGCCTTGTTCGACTTGCTGATTCATCGGAAGCGCCTCACCACTCGCCGGCGCAGAAAGACTCCTTACGAAACTGTCGTCGGCGCATCAGAGTCGCCACAAGTGCTCGTCGCGACGCGTTGCCGCCAGGATGTCACTCTCACACCCGTCGTCCAGCATCGTGTCCGGGATGTGGGATGCCTCGCCGGTCGGCCGTAGTTCTACAAAGTCAGAATGTCGGTCGTACATCGGTTGATTCACAACTTCTGTCGGTATCGCATTTCAACGTCCGGACGCCTTCGCTCGCATTCCACTCTTGATTATGCGAGACAGTACAAACATATATGAGAGCGGGGCGCGAACACTGTCCCAAGAGGTGCCAACCATGACCGAATCCTCGCGAGATGGGGTCCAATCGTGGACTGAGTCGATGAGCGCCCGCGACCGCATTCGGGCGGTCGCCGAGTCACTTCGCGAACCCCGCTCAGTTAATTGGATCAGCGAGCAGGCCGACGCCGCCTGGAGCACGACTAACGAGGAACTTCAGGATCTCGTCGACCAGGGCCAGCTACGTCGCGTCGAGGCCGGCGAGACCACGCGCTACCAGCCGGACTACACGCGCCTGCTCTTCGAGGAGATCCGCACGCTCATCGAGGAAAACACCCGCGAGGAGCTGCGGAGTGAATTGGCCGCGATCACCGAAGAGATCGAGGAGTGGCAGGCGACCTACGACGTCGAGACGTGGGAGGACCTCGAACAGTCGCTGGCTGACGGCGACCTCGCAAGTGCGGAGCTCCGTGAGCGCCGCGACGTCATCGCGTTCTGGCGCGAGAACGAGGAGGATCGCCGCCTCATCAAGCACGCACTGGAACTCTACTCTGACGTTGAAGCCGCCCGCGAGCAGATGACCGACGTGGCTGACCGCGCCACGAGCTAATCCTCCTCTCTCACAGAATGATCTTTCTTGCCGGTCGCGACCGCTATACACAGCGGACCCTCCTCCGCGACGTTCACGACCGATTGACGAACCAGCCAGGGTGTGAAGAAGTCCGCTATCGCCCGTCCCGACGCCGACCCCGGTACGTCATCGCGGATGTCGATCCGACGACGTTCCTGAGTGACTCTTACGACGCGGCGACAGCACGACTGGAGATTCGTTTCTGGTACCCCGCCGGCGTCGACCACGAATACTACCGCATAAACTGGGTCGAACCGGACCGCAATCTGATGCTCGGCTTCCACCAAGACGCCGACCATCCGGACCTTGGGCCCTGTCATATCCAACTCAATCTCGAAGACACGCCGGTTGATCGGCACGAGGCGACGTTTCTCGATGCGCATCCACTCGCCGTTCTCGATGACCGACTACAGCAGTTGCCGGCGGCGTTAGATGCGATTCACTGGAAGAATGGAGCGCCCTCGCTCCCTACCTGGCCCGTCTAGACAGCGAGTTCATCGAGCCTCTGGTGATGCGTCCGTGCCGTGGTCGGCGTGACGTTTCCGGACTCGACGATGTTACGGTTCGTTACTCACTACCCCTGTTCCCGCCCCGATTTGTGGTGGCAAGCCGCTGCGAACCCTGCTGAATGAACGCCCGCCGTGACTGATGTCGGACTCGAGGGTACTCACCGTGTTAACCAACAGAAGCCATCTATATCGGAGACTGTTGGTTAACCGGCGAGATTCCTCCTCCCCTATTCGGGAGCAGGCCCGTAGCGACCTGTGCTACACACCTGGCACTCCCAGATTGGTTGGCCCGTCCAGGTCTCGTCAGGGAGCGACTCCCGTGTCCTGAACCGATGTTCTGTTTCTCTCGTACAGTGCTGGCACTCGAGGCCTGTCACGGTCGGAATTTCGGCTCCGGCACTGGTGGATTCCGTTTCACGAGGAACTGTTTCAACAGCGATTGCTGGGACGATCCACAGCTGATCGCTGTCGTCGAGCGTGTGCTCGAGTGACGACTCAGCACGGATTCCCTGGCCACGCTCATCATAGACGCGTGGAATCTCCGTCTGGGAACGATCGCTCGTCTCGTCCCACGCTGTCCGCTCACGGGTCGCTGTTAGCAACGCCTCACCGGTCGCTGAGGTCACATCGGCAGCAGCGGACAGCGTAGGCCAGCGCTCGGTTAGCTGGGGTGCGGGCTCGTCGTCGAGATCGTAGATGAGCGTACAGTCGTCGATGGGCTGGTCGTGACCTGACGAGAGAAGCGTCGCTGCTGCTGCTCCCTTTGCCACGGCGCCGTAGAACGTCCCCGATTCGACGAGGAAGTGGATCACACCACGGAGTGATTGCTCGGAACTCGCAGCATCCGACGCTGAGGCGGCGTCGAGTTCGTGTTCGAGACAGAACCGGCATTTTCGTTGCGACGCCGGGATCGATGCGCCACAGGAGACACAGGCTCGGTCTGTGTCGGTTGTTCCGTCCGGATATCCGCCCGAATGCGAGGCTTCACGCTGGCGGGTTGGCTGGCCGTCTGCTGGCTGATCCAGCGCTGGGTCCGGCACCAGAGCGCCTTCCCCGACAGGTTGGAACGCCTCTCGGTCTGAGTTGTGGTCAGTCATCGATTCGGTCCGCGTTTCCCCCGGTTTGGTATTTAAACTCAAGGGTGAGAAAACGCGGGGACGGATTCGTCGACGACGAGATAAATCCGGTTGCCTGCGACGGAGTCAGTCACGGAGCTCAGCGACCGCTCGACCGACCTCGCGAACGTGCTCACTCCGCTCGATATCGAGTTCTGTGGACAGATACTCGACAGTCTCTTCCAGATCCATACCCCCTGGTAGACTCTCTGCCTGTATGTAGGTATTCCTCTACTGGAGGCGTCTCAGATCGCTTGGAGTTCGTCTCGCCGGCTTCGGAGCGTCACGACTGACACCTCTGCTGCCGACGCGACGGTGGATTGGGTAATCAACGCGCCCTGTTCTTGAGCGGCCAGATAGACGCAGGCGGCCGCGACGCCTGATGGCTGACAGCCGTTCGTGAGGGCTGTCCCCTCGGCGCGTTCTGCGAGTTCGTTCGCGCGTCGACGAATGTCGTGGTCCAACTCCAGCTCCGAGATCAGCCGCGGAACGAACGACGTCGGGCGCATTGGTGGTGCTGGGAGCTCTAATTCGCGATTTAGTGTTCGGTAGGCGTTGGTGACACGAGTGGACTCGACTCTGGCGGCGTCGACGATATCCTCGAGGAGGAGCGGGTGTTGGTTACATCGGCAGGTACCGTAGATGCTCGCTGCACCGATGGCTTCGATGGATCTGCCACGAAGCAGATCCTCGCTCTGAGCGCTCCGGAAGAGCTGACAGGCTTGGTCACGAATCGACTCGGAGAGTTCGAGCGCACTCGCCAGCCGGCGCACCTCGCCCAACCCGTGTGCGAGATTCCGTTCTGCTTTCGACCGCCATCGACCACGGGTCTGCTCACGTCGCATCCGGGCCAGCCGCCGGCGTTTCTGACCAGAGAGTTCGTTCCCGTGTGCATCGGTTCCGTGGCCGATTTCCGTCGAGAGGCCTCGATCGTGGCGGGCCGCCGTTAACGGTGCGCCTGTTCGCTCGCGCTCGTCTGCATCGCATGCTCGCCACTCCGGCCCGTGATCGATACGTTGCTCTTCGATGACGAGGCCACAGTCCTCACAGACCGTTTCCTTGACGTTCGTAGTGACGTGTCCGTGGCACTCGGGACACTGGTTTGCGCTCGACTCCGTGTAGATGTCTTCGTCGAATCCAGTCGCGTAGATGTCTCTCGTTGCCATTTTTCTCACCGTATTCAGGAATTCGCCAGTACGGCGAACCCCTCACCCATTGAGGGGACAACAGACTCCTGGCTCTACGCGTCGGGAGTCGAAAGTCGGAGCCGAACTATTCGATCCACAGCAACTGACGCACCGGCGATAAGACGTTTATGTCCGTGTATGTGGGTCTAACCGGCGTATTTCACTGAACTATACCGATGAGGTTGCCCAGTAATTAGAATTATAATACAGAATGGGAATAATGTTGTATGGGAACGGCAACCCGGAACCGATCCGGGGCATCCAACGCTGGTTATGAAGACGCGAAACGCGAGTTAGCTGATGCTGCGGGTGATAAAGATGCTGCTAGGGCAAGTGAAATCTATTTCAAGGTGATTCTGGCTGCTCAACCGAACGGCGCAGCTAAAGTTCCAGCATATCTAGCAGTCCGGTACGGCTCTGAATTCGTGATAAAAAGCCATCAAAACGGTGTCGAGTCTGCCACTAGAGATGTTGGTGCCTCAGTGGCAAAAGAGGTCGTTGCAGCAGGCGCCTCTGAAGCCGTTGTTGAGCAAGCCTCAAAAGAGGCTGCCAGTCGAGGCCTTGCTGATGGATCTCAGGGAACAGACCGAGCCTTCTCTGGGTCCGCAGAACGAGCAATGGAAAGTGCGATGGGTGACATTATGACCGAAGGAGCTGATGCTCTTGAACGACACCGAAATTCAGAATAATATTGACGAGTTCGTAGAGGCCCATGGCGTTGAAGGATTTTTCCGAGTATATTTTCGGGAGTATCTGTTTCAACTGCTTAACGAGGAAATTGAGGCAGCTACAAATGACCCCGAGTCAGACTCCGCTCTTCAACTCCATTTCAGCCAGAACGTTGAGACTGACCAAGAGCTGGAGAAATTTGAGGAACAACTGCGAGATCAGTGTGCCAACCGGGCGGATGAGTTGGTCGAAAAAATACAGGATCAGCCCGAATTGGCACCGATTTTCGAAGATGCCGATGTGGAGCTCCTAGAGCATGAGGATGTAGAGGAAATGATTCGGCATACTATGCATGAGATGATTGAGGCGTGGGAGGACGAGGAGTTTGAAGGGAACTAAGCGATTCCTGATTAAGTCCGGGACCGGATCGACTCTTAGCGAAGCAGACTCGGACTACACCATAGTCGTCGACGATTATCGGACTGAGACCGAAACGGAAGGTGGTCGTCTAATAAAGTACAAAAAGAAGGTTCTCAATGATCTGTTCGGCCACAGTCCCCCTCCAACAGTCACGGCGTTGGTTGAGCTTGCACTCGGTACGTATGCTGCGGACCGTTTAGTGAAGCGAGGGCCAACTGGTGCGAAAGATGATGGGGAGGAAATGCTGAAATCACGGCAAATACAGATCTTATACCCTGTTGACGACGTGGAGAAATGGCAACCGTTGGAGTCTGAATTGAATCACGCTGTTAGCTTCATCTCGCGTGATAACTTTCAGTATCGGTTTATCGATGCGATAGACGAGGATCAGTCTATTGATGAGAGCGATGGTAGAAATCGTGATCAGTTGCCTGAGGCTGATTCTGTCGCACTTTTTTCTGGCGGATTAGATAGTTTGGGTGGCCGATTTCACCTCGCTGATGAGGGCCACAATCCTCATTTTGTCAGTGTGAATCATGGTCGAAACGTCGGCCATCTAGTGCGGAATTTTGACCATCTCTTCGATGGTAATCTTACTTCAGTTGGTGTCGACGAGGGGTTCTCTGCATACGAAGATACGCAGTTCACTCGGTCATTCATGTACTTCGCCTTCGCTGCCGCTGTCGCGGTAGCCCTCGATGTTGATGATATCTATGTCCCCGAGAATGGTGTCCTCTCACGATTCTCCTCGCTGGAATCTGGTTGGACGACGACTCGCACGGTCCATCCACTGTTCGTTAAGAGCTTGAATCGAATTTTTGAGGAACTATTCTCGGACCGGAAGGTGGAAATCACCAATCCGTTCCTTGGCTACACGAAGAAGGAGGTCGTCGACTGTATCCCAAACAAAGAGGATATCTTCTTTACTCGAACGTGCCCCCATCCACGTGAATTGTCGCAGGGAAAGAACGCTGCCGGACATCCATACAACTGTGGTGAGTGTATTCCTTGCCTTATCCGCATCATTGGTCTGGTAAACAGCGAGCATAAGATACAACCAGACGAGTTGATGTTAGACAAGAACCATTTCTTGAACTTTGACTTCTCGGCCGTGGGTGTGGAGAATATTGCCCAATCCGAACAGAGTCGACAGTCCAGTTTGTCAGTGTTTTTGTTAGGTTTGAATGCCCATCTCTCGTTCGCGTATCGTATCCAGACTTCGACTCAAAAGGAACTGGTATCATCTCATCCCGAGCTTCTCGATCCAGATATCCTAGGGCTCTATGAGCGGTTTAGTAGGGAGATATTCCGGACTATGAAGTTCTTCGCAGCTGAAAACCCCACACTGGAAGACTACGTCACAGAGTTTCTTTCCTTAGAGGACAAAGAGCTCGCCAGCCTGAGTTAGTCTGCGAATGCTTGCACTTGGACTTCTGATTCTAAAAATAGTCGGGAAGTAGAAGAGCAAATATTCGCAAGCATTTCTACGAGTTCGTTCGGTGAGGCCTCGATGCATAGGAACTGGAGCCGTCCGTTCCGGTAATCGAATATTCTTTCAGCTTACGAAAACACACTCAGACTGACAGAGATCTTCAGATGGACTCTACTTTCTACCAGCATAGATACAAACTCGCGGTTGGTGCCGTAGCCGTTTCGACTCTTTTGGTCCTCGTGGTACCTGTTGCTGGCTTTATGCTTGGGTATGTTTCAGAAACTCTCTCACGTCTTCTAATTGCGGGATTCGGTGCTCTCGGAACGATCCTACTTGCAACGCTCACGTCACTCACTATCCTGAATAACAGAGTACTGGTACGCGAGCGGCTAAAGGACCGAGAGAAACCTATCCAGAGAGCAGTATTGAGAGACGTTGTTGAGTCTGCCTTGTCTGCTATTAGTTCGAATAGGTCAAAGATACTCGACGGCGAAGTAAACTGGACTGACGCTCCTTTTGAGGCGAGACAAGTGGACCTACTGGGGGTCAATCTGGAGACCTGCTACGACGACCCCGATTCGGTGGCTGTTGAACGATTCGCACAATCGTATCCAGAAACCGCTCAGATGGTCAGAGTATACGATGACAGGCTACATGGACTGAGTAACACGGCACGTGAACTCATAGAGCGGCTTGAAGAGCCTGTTACCGAATTCCGACTGAATACCGAGGGAATTACTGAGAACGACCACGAGGAACTGATGAACCTTCTGTTGAGCGTGTATGAGGGAGTTGAGAAGGAGGACGAAGACCTTCCTGATTGGTGGGTAGAACATAGAACGGAAGCCCATGTCGCCGTGACAAATGAGGTTCCTGAATTAGAGGAGTGGCACAAAGAGCAGGAGAATTTCTTAGATTTCTCTGGGAAGGTACAGGAACAGCTGATTGAGGTAAAACGTGAGATTCAGTCAGAGTATGGTATTGATCTAGAGGAGGATCAGAACCCGCGGTAGATGCAGCTGGTAATTCACTTGGGTACTTGGTGGAGTATTCTAATATGGAATAACTTGACCGGACTACACCACACCCCACTATAGATGTGAAACCCAAGGTCCACCCACTTGTTTCCTCGCAAAAATTGTAGATCAGGTTGTGGCTGCGCGCGCAGCGACCGCAGGGAGCGAGCACGGAGCGGTGGGTGGGGCGGCGGGGCTTGGGCCGGTCCGGCACACATCAAAAAAGAGGGCACGCAGCCCTCCTATCCTTCCCACCAGCGGCGGTCGCGCTCTGGGAAGACGATCATACTGTCGTAGGTCACAGCGAGTGAACACCGTCCCTCGTACCAGTTCTTCTTGACCGCCCGCATCCGGACCTTCTCACCTTCGCGGACGATCCGAGGCTCGGATTTCACCCAGCTGGTGAACTTGATTCGGTCAGTGTCATCGGCGATGAGACCGACTTGTTCGATCTTTGGCGAACTAGGTTCCCAGAGGGTCTGGATTGTACCTTCAACGCTCACCTCATCCGTCTGCACGTCCGGGACGTCCTCGATCGGGCAGATGGCGCCGGGGGCCGCCTTGAGCGCGCCCATCGTGTCGAACACTGCTTTGGTGATGTCCTGCCCCTTGGCGACCCGCTTTGCGAGTGCCCGCGAAACGGCTGCCCGACTGTGACCGGTGCGAAGCCGCTGTGCCATCCGGTCTGCTTCCTGATTCACCTTCGCCAGCTCCATCCGGGAGAGGCGTTCACGCGGATCCGTCCGCTCGGGGGTGCGCTCCTCTCGCTTGCGCTGCCGCCGTTCGGTGACGACCTTGCGAGTTCGCTTTGCCCGCCCGTCTTGGGTGCCGAGTTCCGCCTGGGCGCTGATGTGGTCCAGTTCGGCCTCCCGAGCGCGAATCTTCTCTTCCTGCGCGAGGGGCAGGTGCGAGAAGTCCTGGACGATGCCGTCTGGGTGGTTGGAATCCACCTTCGCCTGCTTTTCCTGCTGGACCGTCGCCTGGAACTCCGGCTTGTCGTCGACGACCTCGAATCCGTCCTCGTCGACGCCGGCGTCTTCGGTTCGTTCGAATGCCTGTTCATCCACCGTAACGACCTTGCGACTCGAGTTGTTACTTGACATTGGTCTCACCAGAGACCTGAAGGCGCTCGCGCGCCGCCACCGCGATGCCCCAAACATCGCGGTTTTCCGACGATGTCGACGTCCGATAGCACCGACTGCGCGCTCTCGCTCGCGCCTTCGCGAGCGCCCTACCGGGCGCGAGCGAGAGCGCGCCCGAGTGCGGCGACCCCAACCAGCACCGCGCGCCGACCCGCCCGGAGCGAGCGGCCAGCGGAGAAAGCGTGGGGGGTGAGCAGCGACGCCGCGCAACCCCCCGCGCTTTCCCGCTGGCGTCGAGGGCACATTCACTTTAGCCCGGCAGCCCGCCCGCTACTGCAGGCAGGCAGCCCGGAATGGTCGGTCGCGAGCGACGCGGAGGGCGGCAGCGGCGAGCGGGGCGGGCCGGTACGCACACACCTGTCCAGCCGGCCGCGACACTCGGCGACCCAGCTACCGTCCTGGCGGACTCAGAAAGGGCGAGGCCGCCTCGGCCGTCCCCCGACCCCGTAAGCACCGCAGGGACGAGGAGCGCAGCGGTGGTCGCGGGATGCCGAGCGGCCGAGGGCTTTCAGGGAACGTCGCTGTCGACGAATTCGATCGCGCTATTGGTCAGGTACTCCGGCTCGCTCGTCGAATAGGACGTCGACGCCGTCGTGGGTGACGGCGAGATGGATCCCCTCCACGGTGAACCGTACCTCGATGTCGTCGGCTGAGGATGCGAGAAGCTGCTCGAGTGCCTCGACGTCGACGGCATCGTGAAGCTGATACGACTCACTCGCCAACCCGTGGGCTTCCAGTGTCTCGACGATTTCAACGAGTAGATCAGGGGATGTATCTGAGTCTCGGGGGGTGGAGGGAGCCATTGTGGCCTTAGCAGGTACATAGGACGAACAGGAGTTAAAAATGGGGACTGGACGGCCGGTCGCTACGGGCTTTCAACCGGTCCCTCAGTGGTCGTCCTGTGCGTTCAGCTCCTCGAGGAACCAGCTGGCGGCGGTTCCGATCCGAACGCCGTCGACGTTGCGCATCTCAAGGCCGTTCGTGGCGGTCCGAAACGGCTCGTCGTCGACGAGGATGCGGTGGATGACTGTCCGGACCGACTCCGGTCCGTACCTGTCGACGAGAGCCGCGACCGTCGTATCGAAATGCGCATCCTCGTGCTCGGTTCGCGGGTTCTGCGCCCGGTGGATCACGAGGTCGACCACATCGTCGACCGATGCGTGCTCGGGATTCCCGGTTTGCTCACGGACGTTATAGTGGGGTTCAGCATCAGGCATTACGAGTCACTCCGCCGCGTCGCCCGTATCGGTCGTCGCCGAGTCGGTTGCTCGTTGCTCGCGGATTGCAGCCAGCGTCTCCTCAAGCGTATCCACACTCCCGATCGCCGCGAGTTCATCGGTAATCTCGTCGATGAGTGCGGCTCGCTCGACGGCAGTCTCGTCGCCGGCGGTCGTGTCGATCAATGTGACGCGAAGCGCCCGCGTTTCGTGCCAGCCACAGTCCCAACAGTCTCGGGTCACCTCGATCTGCTCGTCCTCTTCCGCTGCGAGGACGGCGTCGGACAGCGGCGTCGAAAGCGGCCGGTCCGGTCCGACCTCGAGGGTGACAGGGGACCCGCACGCGGGGCAGTCCATAGTCATTCCGAGGAGCGCCCGTCTGTTGAAGATAGCGGAGCGACGGGACACCGACACAAACAGTGCCGATAGGCCGTGGGACGGTGTAGCCACGGCCAACTGTGATCCTCCCCCCGTGGTCGCCGTACCACTCGCGTCGAAGAGCGCTCGGCGGGTCAGTCAGAGACAATGTGCGCGTCGAGGTCGCGCGTCCAGTACGTTGCTGGCCCGCTTGGACTACACCGCGCACAGACTTGTATCGGGCCTTCGAGATGGCCGAGTTCGATCCGAAACCGTGTGAGCGCTGCGAGCGCGTCGACGACGAGGCCACAGCTGTCACAGGCGTAGTGATCACGCTCGTCGGGATCCGGCGTCTCCTGAACCGCACAGTCGACGCAAATCGGGTGACTGACTCGCTCTTCTTTCCCCCACGTGTAGGCGATCCCGGTCTCTGTCCCGGGTGGCGCCTCGCAGAAGGCACAGCCGGCCAGCGTCTGCTGCATCATTCGTCCCCCTCACTGGCGTCGCGGGCGGCCGTCCAGCCCTCGTGGAAGACGGCGAGCTGCTGCATCGATTCGAACGCTGTGTCGCTGGGCTCGTGAACGAGGAGCCGCTGGTCGACGACCGGTGTGACTGTCCCGGCATCGTATAGCTCTCGAAGCAGCTGGCGGGCCGTCTCGTCGTCAAGATCCGCCGTCGATGGTGACCGCGCATCCCGATCCTGAGCGAGCAATTCCGCTTCGAACCGTTCGTGATCGTCTGCCGTATCGTCGTATCTATCCGGACCAGACATACGAATCAGGGGCAGCACAGGAACCGCCCCGCACCCACTCCGGGGCACAATAAACAGTCGCCATAGCCATCCACTCTCAGGCACGATGTCGACCTGCTCCCTCACCCTCCACGCCCCACGCCATCGTCTGGGTGGCAGCCTCCTCTCGCTTGGCCTGCGGCCTGGCACCTCGGCCCTGTTGGCCGCGAACTCAACTTTGGGCGGCCACCCCCACCATATATCGGTTGATTTTCCTGCTGTCTAGTGGCCGAACTCTCCCCCAAATCGCAAGAGGGCGAAACCTGACACCAGATATCGATGACTGTCCAGAAACTCCCTCATTCGTGATTCTGGTGTCTAGTGCTGCCGTCCTGCGATTTGCGGACTCAATATGGTCCTGTTATACTTGATGTCGAGAACGGATCGAGGCTGGTGTCAGGCTGTCCAGCCGGGCGATTTAGATAAATAGACTCTGTTGAAACGCTACAAAAGTGATCGAAATAGCGTACTGTATACAAAGTATATATTCATAATCATTCATGTTCTAACTCGGTAATCGTATACGAAACTTCTTGTTCCAAATACAGGATATTAGCTTGGACGGGTTCAAAGCGGATTTTTAGCCGGGTCTGTAATCCCTCCGGCTCCTCCATCATTTCTAATTCAGGCGGGAGGTGTAACGTTTTCCCAATATCACTGATATTGTTCTCCCATTCCTCAGCGAAGTCATTCAATTCTTCCAACGCCTCTTGCAGCGTCATCGTAGTAGTCACCTCGTTCTTAAACGGTCGGTGACGGGTTTCTTCCCACTCTTCCACGATATCCTCGTCTTCCTCTGGGATGTCTTGTTCTGGGAGGTGCAGCGGATTGAAGAATGGGCCCAGTTCACGCTGCTTGATAACCCGTCCATCCGCTGTTTCTGCTTTCACCTCCACCCACGACACTGCAGGCCGCATCGCTTCCTTCAGACCATCATATAACGAAGACAAATCAGGGGCGGACTCAATCACCTCGATTTGCTCGTCAACAAGGAAACCAAGGGTGCGAATTTCTTCATCGACATGCTGCTCAAGCTTTGCAAGCTTCCGATACAAGTCCAAGCTCTCCAAATTTACCGGCGGATCTGGAATCTCTGGATGTGGCGGAATCTCACCGACACGCCGACCGTCGGCAATGAACTGAATAGACTCTAAACTCCTGTCTTCGACCGCCTTCGCAAACCGACACACTTCGAAATACTCTGAGACCGTGATCAACGTATTGGCAAACATCCAGCTAACTTCGCTACGGAATCCTCCATACTGATCTGATATCTCTTGGAACTCCTCTTGATCCATCGCATCTATATGGAACAGGTCGTATGCACCCTCTTGGCTAGGATCGAACGAATATTTCACCGTATGTGGATATTCGTCAGTGAACTCATCTTCCTCCCCAAAAATGAACTGAGCCCTCTTGCCATCACTATACATCCGCAGCCGCGCAGGGAGAAACGTCGCAAAGGGCGTGCTCTGAACATCGTCCCGTAAACTGAAATCATCAACCCGGGATACGTCAAGCCAGAGGAGAGGGCAAGGATTTTCTTCCGTTACTTGCAGGACATCCCGGACCAGCCCTTCGTTGAGGAATCGTAAGTTGCTCGTTCGATACAAATCCCCGTCGATATATAATTCAAGGGCGGGGCTTTCCATCAACTCGAACACCACATCGTCCGGAACATTTCGGAGCCCTGTGATTTCACCATTGTAATAGAGATACCGACCATCATCCTGTAAACTGAACTGGACAGCGACATTCCCATAATACAGGCCATTACTGTCCGTTAAAATCCCAACAGCCTCCGCGGAGTCACCGACTTCAATTGGCGATCGGTCCTGCCGCTCTTCCCGTAGATCGGCTTCCTCTGCTTCAATTTCGTCAATTACCTCGGTGATTGTATCGCATGAATCCAAGTTACTCCGGACAACATCCAAAACCAATCGCGTTCTTGATTGGAGTCGCTTCACATCACGTTCTAACTCAGGGAAATCACGAGCCGCATCATGCACAATCTGACTCCGAATATCGTACATCCGCTCGAAAATCGGCCGATACTCCTCCTCGAACTTCGGCATAATCTGGAGCAGCCGCATGGCCCGTTCCGCTAACTGTTCCTTCTTCCTCCATACGGTCCGGTCCGGGACCAGCACGTTCTCCAGAGCTATGATGAATTTCAAGAACTGATCCTCCGGATGATAGCTTTCCAGACCATACCGGAACCAGCGAAGGCTGTTCTTATACCCCTGCTCCAACTCTGACGCATCGTCAGGGATATTAAAAAGCGCTTGCTGCCGGTCAACGTGATCTCTCACCTGTTCTGTCGATAACACCGGTTGATGGCCATGCCGCTGATTCCAAGACTTGAATCTATTACCCCTGCCATCGGGTTCAAACTCGTAGAAGATGTAGCTCGGCTGGTGAAACGGCGACGGAATCAGGCCGTAATCACGATAAAAATTCAAGGCGTCAAGGACTCGAGAGAGTTCTTCACGCATCGCTTTCCGCGTAACGCCGCGTACTGGGCCTGTTGTGGCCATGTAAGCGAACTTATCAGCTGAATCTATGTCGTGGTCAACCACCGACTTGGGTAAAATATACTCCGCGTCTTCGGACTCAGTGCTGTCGTTTTCTACTTTCAATCGATCCCGAAGATCAAAATCGCTGTGAGATTGATCGTAAATAGTAATTTGTCCAACAAAAAGTCGGTCGACATCGAGATCAAAGTCGGGAAGGGGGACATAGTACTCGCGGCCATAGCTGGTTCCGGTGAGAGTGTTGATGAGGTGGGCAATCCGTTCATCATGAGAATCGAACTCGTCCGTAGTGAACTCGTTTAGCAATCGATCGATATCAGTTTTCGATTGTTCCACGGCCTCCTCTTTCTCAAACGTCCAGCCATCAGCCCGGAGCTCAGCTGAGAGATATGCGACAATGTTGCGGAGTATCTCTTGGTTGATATCGTTCTCATAGTGGAGAAATGACGCAATGTCTTGGATGAGTGTAGATTTGTACGTGGTCCGGAAATCAGGCGCTCTGAGATCATTAATTGCTGTGGCTAACGCGTCGTGCAGGTCTTCAATGTCCGCTTCGACCGAAGACTCGCGTTTCGCGAATTCGGCGATTGTACCGCCAAGCTCTCCAATGAAATCATCGACCGATTTCTCAATACTATGGTCCTCAAAGATTGTTTCGAGATCGGATCTATCGTAATCTATCGAGCCGTTTAGATCACTTTGTAGGCGCTCGGCATCTGACCGTTGCTGACTCTCATCAATATCGAGATAGGAATTCAAGTGATCACGAATGTCCGCAAACTCGTCGCGGTGGATATCATCAAAGAGAGCCTCAACATGGCGAATATCCTCCAATATTCTCCCTCGATTATGAGGTTGATTCGTGAGTGTTGTCTGGAGGCTCTCTAACGACTCCACCAGTTCCTGCCGGGGACTTGAACGATATTGCTCCGTATCGATGACTTCTCTCCAAGCGCCCTCCAATCGTCGGACACGCTCATCCGAGGTAGAAAAATTGCGCACTCGGAATTTGCCTGACACCATGATACACCACATATATGAAGTAGTATATTAAAAACCGGCCGGTGAAATTACGAATTGCTGTCTGAATTATTTGCCTGACCGCTGAGTAGGGGGATTTCACCAGTTCTTGAAGGGGTAGCATTTGCGCGATCCGCGCGCAGTATACACTCTAAAACAGACTATCAGCAGCTGTGGATTTCAAGGGAGGGAATGGGATATTTATTCGCCGAACGAAAGAACCCGTCTCGCCCTGTCAAGAGGGGACTGGTCCTCCTCCCGATCTTCTTGATTCGGCTCTTGCTCAAACTCACGTTCTTCGAGAGCAGCCTCTAGTCGATCACGTTCGGAGCGGACGGTGGCGAGCTCTGTTCGGAGCTCGTCGACCTCCGATTTTAGGTCCTCGATTCGCTCTAGTTTCTCCTCCAGTTCGGACTCGAGACGCTCGACCTTTGCTGTCAACAGGCGGTTCTTTTCACGAAGGTGAGCTCGATTCAGGTCACCAGGTCGCTCGTCGCTCGCCGGGGCATCGGTGGGTGAATCCGATTCATCGTCAGCTGTGTCCTCCTCGGGCGTAACTTGTTCTCGCCCGTGGTTCAGGCCCGCGTCTTCGATGGCTTCCAGCGTCTCGTTGTAGGTTTCGTAGCCGGGGAACCCCTCGTAGGTTCCATCCTCTCCCTCCCGATCGACGAACGCGTCCTCGGGACACACCTCGAGCGCGACGGCCGCCTTCCGAACGGCCCAGAAGGGCATCTGGTCGTAGGTTCCGCCGTCAACACGGTCTGAGCCGGTCTCCGGAATCCACACCGGAATGTCGTAGCCGGCGCTCCGCAGTTCGTCGACGGCAGCCCAGTAGTCCTCCCCGTCGAGGTCCGCATCGGCGTCGGAGATAATCCCCGTCGCGAGCGCCATCAGCTTTGCCGGCCCGCCGCCGGCGTTCACCTTCGAATCGCCGAAGGTGTTGGCCTGCTCGTCGACGAAACAGGACTGTCCACTCTCGCTGTGGCGCCAGCACGGGTCGAACTGCGGCCGCGGCTGGTTCGGATCCGTATCGTAGGCATCGCTCGCGTAGTGGCGGGCGATCTCGGTGATATCGATGTTCTCGACGGCTTCGTAGACGTCCTCTTTGAACGGCGTAACGGGCCGGCCTTCGAGGGTACCGTCGAGTTCTGCCAGCCGCTCCTTACGTCGCTGGAGCGCCGCCTCACGCTCTCGCTGTCGCTCTCGTTCCCGCTCACGCTCCGCTTCGACCCACGCCTCCAGCGTTGCCTGCCACCCGTCGTGGTCCTCGTACAGATCTGGCCAGAGTGTCGCGACCAGCGAGTCGACGCAGTCTGTGTGCTCAACCTGCGTGAGCTCGTCGGCCCAGCTGACTGCCTGCTCGATGAGTGCATCGTCAACGGTCTCGAACGGACGGAGCTCGTAGCGGACGTCGTCGGTCGCGATGGGCGTGACGACGGCATCGTGGTCGGCGTGCACCGACAGCGGCGGCTTATACTGGCGGTTCTTGTTGTTCACCCAGTCGGGCTGGATGACGTCGCCGGCGCCGTCGATGCGCTTGTTCACGCGGGCCTCTGCCTCCTGGAGCCACGCGTTCGAGCGGTCAAGGAACTCGTCGAACACTCGTTCGAGGGCATCCGAATCATCGCTGAAGTGATCCGCAACCGGGAGCGTGGCCTCCGGGGCTCCGAAAACGTACGCGCCCCCGACGGAGTCCAGCGCATACACAGCGTCCCGCGTGCCGTACAGCGTTGCATACTCCTCGATGTAGGCCTCGAGGGTCCGCTCAACGAGGGCACGTGTCTCGGCATCGAGGTCGCCACGTTGCGGCTTGATATCGTCAGCGAGGTCAATATCGCCCCAAGCGGGAACTGCCCGGAGGTCGGCATACCCGGGGGTCGGGGGCTCATCCTGCCAGACGGTCGTCCCCTCGGATTGGTCGTACCGACAAGGTTCCCACCGCTGGAAGGCCGACGCCGTCTTGTAGGTGGTGACGGCATAGAGGGTCCGTTCGAGGCGATCGTGAATCTCGTCGTAGTCACGATCGAGACGGGCAACCCGCCCGCGCTGGGGGTATCCGGCCTTGATCGCCTCGACATCGTCGTGGTCGCGTTTGATGTACCACCCGACGAAGTCGTTCAGCCCGATGGTCGGGTAGTCGTTGACGGTCGCCAGCCCCTCGTAGACAGGGTTGGCGCGACGGTAGTGTTCGCGGATAGCTGATTTGGAGAGCGTCATCTCGTGTGCTCCTGCACCTCCTGACCGGGAGCAAAACGACTACGCACTGGCATCGCTCGGTCCCTCCTGGTCGCCGGCGTCGGACAACTCGATTCCGACGTAACACCGCCGCGTCTGGCCGTCCAACCACTTCTTGTCACGCTGGAACTGAGCGTGGTCGCGAAGCGTCCGTGTGAATCGGTTTTTCGGCTTCACCTCGTATCCCCCGGCCGCCGCATACTGCTCGTAGGCATCGTAAACCTCAGCGACCGCGACGACCCCGTCGTCGGATTCGGTGAGCCGATCCTGGACGAATGCCCGAATTCCGTACGGGTCCACCTCGTCGTCTTCTTGCGCGTCGGAATCGGTCGAGTCACTCGGAGGCTCCCCTGCTGGATGGAGCGTCCCGTCCTGGATCGCGTCCACGAGTGCCGGAACGCCGGTGGCCGTCTCCGTGTCTGGCGTGTAGATGTCGAGCGTCTGGTCGCCCTCGGTGGTCGCAATCGCATACGTGCGCTCCGTGTAGTCCGGAACCGGAAGGTCGGTACTGGGCACGAACGGGCGCTTGACAGGCACCCACTCCGCTTCGAATGCCTCGCGGGACTCGTAGGTCTCGGGGAGTTCTCCCGGCCTGAAGACGGTGTATGTCTCGCTCTCGGCGTCGTAGCTGTATGTCGCCGGGAACTGGTCTTTCGACACGGCGTCGAAGGAGTCGATCCGGGCGTGCTGGTCTCCGGCACTATCCTCGAGGACGAACGCACCGTCCCGCTCGAACCAGCGGGTGTGGCGACTGCCGCCAGTGGCCGGTCGGACAGCCGTCACCCCATCAGCGGCTCGCGCACCGCCGTTGAATGTGACGTTGTTATTCATTGTATACAGCCGGGTCTCCCCGGATGAGAGCTGATTTCGCGGCTCGCTGAGGATCTTCGCGAGCCTGTTGGCGATCTCGGCGGCTGGTTGATCGTCGTGGTCTGCGACGACAAACAGCGGGATTCGCTCCTGTTCCTGGGCTTTCCGGAGGTTCGAGAGGACCTTCGCCGGCCGGACGTGGGTGGTGGTTTCGACCTCCACCTGGAGCTCCCAGTCAAGGTCAGAATGCGTCGCGATGGCGTCGGGCCGGGACTCCCCGTTTTGATCGAGGACCTCCACGGAGAACCCCGCAGTTGCGAGCGACTGCTCGACCGATCCGAGGACTGCATCGTGGTGCTCGCCCCCGCCGGTCGGTGACGTCGACGTATCGGGCGTGGCTGCCTGCTCACCCTCGTCTGTGAGCCGACACTGCACTGACGATGTCCCGTCCGGGAGATCGACCTCGATGAGCGAGGACGCCTCCCGCACCTCCGGCAGCGTCTCGTAGCCCTGCGCCTCGATGGTGTCTTCCTCGATTCGCGAGAGAAGTTCCTCGTCGACGTCCTCGACGGAGACCCAGCCGTTCGTTTCGCGGACGTTGTTCGACAGCTGGACGGCGCGGATCGCACGGGCCATCGCGACCTCCAACGGCAGATCGTCG
This sequence comes from Haloferax sp. SDI50, assembly GCF_059802635.1. Taxonomy (NCBI): domain Archaea; kingdom Methanobacteriati; phylum Methanobacteriota; class Halobacteria; order Halobacteriales; family Haloferacaceae; genus Haloferax; species Haloferax sp. SDI50. The sequence goes on along the minus strand of NZ_JBPULL010000004.1, from coordinate 1,626 downwards.
GCGTTCTCCAGAGCGACGTCAGTCGCCGCGTCACGGCTCTCCACGGTCGTCCCGCCGGCGACCCCGTACTCCTCGCGGGTATGCTCGTGGACGGCCTCCAGGGCGTCTTGGAACCGCTCTTCCTGCGCCCCGGTCAGAGGCTGCTCGCTATCGGGATGCCCGGGCGGAATCGGGAGGGGTTCGATACTGAACGGGTCCGGGCCGGTTTCGCCGAACTCCGGACTCGGGAGCTGTGCGATCCACTCGCCACGCGGGAGTGAACTGATCCGATTCTTGAACTCGACGGGATCCATCGCCTCGTGTGAGAGTGCCTCGGCGATGTCGGCGTCGACGGCGATCTTTCCGACGAGCGGACTGCCGATGTTGTTCAGGACGTTCAGATAGACCTCGCGGTTGCCAGCCTCCTTCATCTGCTCGGGGAACTGCGTCACGAGTTCGATGGATAGCCGGAACTCCCGCCCCTTTTCGAGCAGCGTCGTCAGCGTATCCGAGACGACGACGGAGGACGCTTCGTCGATGAGCAGGTTCGCCACGTAGTCGTCCGGCTTGCGGGCCAGCTCGTCGCCGTCGCGACGCTTGACAGCGTCGTAGAGTTGCGTCAGGATGACGCCGGTCATCACGCGGGCGGCCTCGTCGCGGAGATTGCCCAGATCGAAGATGACCACCTTGTCCTCGTCGAGGAGGTCGCGGAAGTCGAACTGTGACTCAGTGTTGTTGAAGATTCGCCGGAGGTGAGCGTCCTGCGTGATGTAGTCCATCCGGTTGCTGATGCCGCTGACGACGTTCGAGAACGTCGCCGGGTTCGAGCGCAGGTGTCGCTCTAATTTCTCGGCCACCTGCGGGTCGCTCGCCCGGGGCGCATCTTCCGGCGCCGGGTCCGGTGGGCCGGCAGCGTGGAACTGCGTGACCGCGTGTTCAAGTTGGTCGTGGGTGAAATAGTTCTCATCCTGCCGGAAGTGCCCGTTTTCGAGGCCGTACTCCTCGTCGTACATCGCCTTGATGAGGTACTTGATGAGCGTCGGCGAGGCGATGGCGTCCTCGTAGCGCTCCGGCCCCATCACGAGTTTGATGAGCTCCTCGTAGTGGTCGGCCTTGTCCTGGATTGCGTCGACGCGACGAACCCCGTCCTCCAGCGCCGGCGTGATGTCGAAGAACGCGAACCCGGGCAGGATATCGGGCACCGAGAAGTGGAGGACGTTCTCCTCGAGATCCTCCGTGCCGAACCGCTTCCCGTGAGCCCGCATATAGTTCTCGGGGAAGTTCCCACCCTTGGAGTCGATCAGGAACACGGGGCCCGTGGTATGGTCGTAGAGGGAGAGCGCGTCGTTGATCAGCGCGACCGATTTGCCGGCGCCGCTCTTCGCGAACCGGCCGACGTGGAACGGCAGCAAATGCGGAGGAATCCGCATCGGCTCCGACGTGGGCGTGCCGTCCTCCCCGAGACCGCGGCCGATCGCCATCCCGGAGTCGGTAAACGCATCCATGTGGTCCTGCGCCGGGAGTGGCAGGGGTGTCCGACTCTCGGGTTCGGCGTCGGACCCCCGCCCGCCCTCGGTCGTGAGGTCAGTCGCCGGCGGAACGACCACGAAATTCGCCAACTCAGCCGGCCCGAGGACGAGATCGGGG